>NZ_JBEZVJ010000017.1:0-142076 GCF_040636935.1 Streptomyces sp. NPDC032940
GGCGTTGACTTTTGGCACGCTGTTGAGTTCTCAAGGAACGGACGCTTCCTTTGTACTCACCCTCTCGGGCTTTCCTCCGGGCGCTTCCCTTCGGTCTTGCGTTTCCGACTCTATCAGATCTTTCCGATCCGATTTCCTCGGTGCTTTCCAGGTTCCCGCTTCCGCGTTTCCCTTTCCGGCGGTTCCGACTCTATCAGATCCTTTAGGGCTCTGATTCCCCGTCAGAGGGGGTTGCCTTCCCGGCTGTTGGGCCGTTCCGACGAGTGAGACTCTAGCGGATTCCTGACTCCCGAGCTAATCGGGGGCCGCGTCCTTTCGAACGTGGATTCCTCATTCCGCGAATACGCACGCCAATGACACGACGACGCCGACAGACGCGACTGTTCGTCGATAAGTGGTTGGTACTTGCGGAATCGCTGTCCGGGGACCGACCGGAGTCGGCGCTCACGTCGGACAACTCGGAGAACAGTACGGATGGGGGCAGGCCGTGTCAACTCCGTGGCGGGGCCCTCGCCGGGGGCGTAGCGTGAGGGGCGTGACGACGCGTACGTGCAACCAGTTCTGGTGGGCCGCCTGACGGCGGCCGCGCTCACGTATGCACTCGACGGCCGCCGCTTCGGCGGCCGTTCTCGTATCTCCCTCCAGGAGGGGCGGCCGGCGGGTGGCGGCGGCCCTGACCAGGAGGTGGAGTAGTGACGCGGGTCTTCAGTGGGGTCAAGCCGACCGGGCATCTGACGCTGGGGAACTATCTGGGAGCCATGCGGCGGTGGGCCGCGGTGGACCAGCATCGTTCCGACGCGTTGTTCTGTGTCGTCGATCTGCACGCGCTGACCGTGGACCACGATCCGGCACGGGTGCGCCGACTGAGTCGGCAGGCGGCGTCGCTGCTGCTGGCGGCGGGGCTGGATCCGGAGTTGTGCACCGTGTTCGTGCAGAGTCATGTGGACGAGCACGCGCGGCTGTCGTACGTACTGGAATGTGTCGCGACCGACGGGGAGATGCGGCGGATGATCCAGTACAAGGAGAAGGCCGCGCGGGAGCGGGAGCGGGGCGGGAGTGTGCGGCTGTCGCTGCTGACGTATCCCGTGCTGATGGCGGCCGACATCCTGGCGTACGGGACGGACGAGGTGCCGGTAGGGGACGACCAGACGCAGCACGTTGAACTGGCCCGGGATCTCGCGGTGCGGTTCAACCAGCGGTACGGGCACACGTTCGTGGTGCCCAGAGCCACCCGTCCGGGGGTGGCGGCACGCGTGATGAATCTGCAGGAACCGGCGTCGAAGATGGGGAAGAGCGATGACGTCGGTCCCGGGATCGTCTATGTGCTCGATGAACCGGACGTGGTGCGGAAGAAGGTCATGCGGGCCGTGACCGACAGCGGGCGCGAGGTCGTGTACGACCGGGTGGCGCGGCCGGGGCTCGCGAATCTCCTGGAGGTCCTCGCCGCCTGCGCGGGTGGGGAGCCCGCTGAGCTGGCGGGGGCGTACGACTCGTACGGGGCGTTGAAGAAGGACGTGGCGGAGGCCGTGGTGGAGGTGCTGCGACCGTTGCGGGAGCGGCATCAGGAGCTGTGCGCGGATCCCGGTTATGTGGAGGGCGTGCTGCGGGTGGGTGCGGAGAGGGCGCGGGCGATGTCCCGGCCGACGGTGGACGCCGCCTATCGCGCGATCGGGCTGCTGCCGCCGGTGCCGGAGACGGTGGTGAACGCGGCCCGGTAGGCGCTGGGGCTGGTGGCGAGGCGCGATGCGAAGTGCTGGCGCATCGTGACCTCGCTGCCGATGCCCGCCCGGCGGGCGACCTCGGGCATGGGGAGGTCGGTGCGTTCCAGGAGCTTCTGGGCGGCGGCGATGCGCTGCTCGAGGAGCCAGCGCAGGGGGGTGGTGCCGGTCGCCGCCGTGAAGTGGCGGGCGAAGGAGCGGGGGGACATGCGGGCGCGGGCGGCCAGGTCGGCGACGGTCAGCGGCTCGTGGAGACGGCGCAGGGCGTACTCGCGGACGGCGGCGAGGGCGTCGGCGTCCCGGTCGGTGCGTGGGGTCGGGTGCTCGATGAACTGGGCCTGGGTGCCGGTGCGGAAGGGGGCCGTGACCATGGAGCGGGCGATGGTGGCGGCGGCCTCGGCGCCGTGGGTCAGGCGGACCAGGTGGAGGCAGAGGTCGATGCCGGCCGCGGTGCCGGCCGCGGTCCAGAGTTTGTCGTCCTCGATGAAGAGGGCGTCGGGGACGACGGTGACGCGGGGATGGTGGGTGCGCAGGAGGTCGACCAGCCGCCAGTGGGTGATGGCCCGGCGGCCGTCGAGCAGGCCCGCCTGGGCGAGGGTGAAGGCGCCTCCGCACAGGGCGGCGACGGTGGTGCCGCGGGCGTGGGCGCGGCGGAGGGCGTCGAGGACCGGGGCGGGGGCCGGAGTCAGGTGGTCGTCGAGGCCGGGGACCACGACGAGGTCGGCGTGGTCCAGCCAGCCGAGGGGTCGGTCGGGGTGGAGGGCGAGGCCGCCGCGCATGGGGACGGCGGTGGTGCCGTCGGCGGCGACGCGGCGCAGGTCGAAGGCGGGGGCGCCGCGGTCGGTGCGGTCGGTGCCCCAGACCTCGGTGATGACGGAGACGTCGAAGGCCCGGATGCCGGGGAAGGCGACGAGGGCGACGCGATAGGGGGACGGGGCGGCGGCCGGCTCTGCCATGGTGGCAGTAAACCATCGATCGCTGACTTCTGTACCTCTGGGGAGCGCGGCCGTGCGGCGGCACGATCGGGGCATGGACATCGCAGAGAACGCAGCGCTGGTGGTCGTGGACGTGCAGAAGGGCTTCGAGGAGCTCGGCTTCTGGGGTACGCGCAACAACCCGGAGGCGGACGACAACATCGCCGCCCTCGTCGACGTGTGGCAGGCGACCGGGCGGCCGGTCGTCTTCGTGCGGCACGATTCGGTCAAGCCGGAGTCGCCTTTGCGGGCGGGGTACGAGGGCAACGGCTTCAAGGAGTACGTCGAGCAGCGGCGCGGGAAGGGGAGCGCGCCCGAGCTGCTGGTCACGAAGACCGTGAACTCCGCCTTCCTCGGGACGCCGGACCTGGGGGCGTGGCTGCGGGAGCAGGGGATCGGCCAGGTCGTGCTGGCCGGGATCCAGACGAACATGTGCGTGGAGACGACGGCCCGGATGGGCGGGAACCTCGGGTACGACGTGCTGGTCGCGTTCGACGCGACGTACACCTTCGACCTGGAGGGGCCCTTCGGCTGGCGGCAGAGCGCGGACGAACTGGCGCGCGCGTCGGCGGTGTCGCTGCACGGGGGCGGGTTCGCGCGGGTGGTGACGACGGGGGACGTGGTGGCCGCGGCGGAGTGAGCCCCCTGCTCCAGGGGGCTCACCGGGTCGTCAGTCCTTGGTGCCGGAGGCGAGTTCGCGACTGCGGTCGCGGGCGGCTTCGAGGGCGGCGATGAGGGCGGCTCGGACGCCGTGGTTCTCGAGTTCGCGGATGGCGTTGATGGTGGTGCCGGCGGGGGACGTGACGTTCTCGCGGAGCTTGACCGGGTGTTCGCCGCTGTCGCGGAGCATCTTCGCGGCGCCGATCGCGGACTGGACGATCAGGTCGTGCGCCTTGTCGCGGGGCAGGCCGAGGAGGATGCCGGCGTCGGTCATCGCTTCGACCAGGTAGAAGAAGTACGCCGGGCCCGAGCCGGAGAGGGCGGTGCAGGCGTCCTGCTGGTTCTCGGGGACGCGGAGGGTCTTGCCGACCGCGCCGAAGATCTCCTCGGCGTGGGCGAGGTGGCCGGCGGTGGCGTGGGTGCCGGCGGAGATGACGGACATGGCCTCGTCGACGAGGGCGGGGGTGTTCGTCATGACGCGGACGACAGGGGTGCCGGGGGCGAGGCGTTCCTCGAAGAAGGAGGTCGGGATGCCCGCGGCGCCGCTGATGACCAGGCGGTCGGCGGGGATGTGCGGGGCGAGTTCGTCGAGGAGGGTGCCCATGTCCTGCGGCTTGACCGTGAGGATCAGGGTGTCGGCGGACTTGGCGGCCTCGGCGTTGGTGACGGGGGTGACTCCGTAGCGGGTACGGAGTTCGTCGGCCCGTTCCGGGCGGCGGGCGGTGACCAGGAGGTCGGCGGGGGACCAGCCGGAGCCGATCATTCCGCTGAGCAGGGCTTCGCCGATCTTGCCGGTGCCGAGGACTGCGACTTTCTGGGTCATGGGTTTTGGTGCCCTCCGGGGGTGCGCGTTGGCCGTCGTCATCCTCGCATTCGGGGAGGCGGGTGGGGTGGTGCGTCCAGGTGGCGGGATGGGGGTGGTGGTGGGGAGGGGGTTTCGCGCCCGCCGCCCCTTCCCTCCCCCGCTCTCGGCTTCGCTCGAGCGGGAGGTGCCCCCATCGTCCCCGGGGGTTGCCGCCCCCAGACCCCTGCTTCGGCCTGGACGGCCTCGTCCTCAAACGCGGGACGGGCTGGATTCAGGACGTGCGGCGTTTGAGGGTGGCCGCCCCTAGTGCCAGGACCAGGACGGCGCAGCCCGCGACGATCAGGATGTCGCGGAGGAAGGTGGCCGTCATGTCGGTGTGGCGCAGGACTTCGTTCATGCCGTCGACCGCGTAGGACATCGGCAGGACGTCGGAGACGGCCTCCAGGGCCGGGTGCATGCGGTCGCGCGGGGTGAAGAGGCCGCAGAGGAGGAGCTGGGGGAAGATCACCGCCGGCATGAACTGCACCGCCTGGAATTCCGAGGCCGCGAAGGCCGAGACGAAGAGGCCGAGCGCGGTGCCCAGGAGGGCGTCGAGCAGGGCGACGAGGAGGAGCAGCCAGGCGCTGCCGGTCACGTCGAGGCCGAGGAACCAGACCGCCAGGCCCGTCGCCAGGGCCGACTGGACGATGGCGAGGGTGCCGAAGGCGAGGGCGTAGCCGGCGATGAGGTCGCCCTTGCCCAGCGGCATGGCGAGGAGGCGTTCGAGGGTGCCGGAGGTGCGCTCGCGCAGCGTCGCGATGGACGTGACCAGGAACATCGTGATCAGCGGGAAGATCCCGAGCAGGGAGGCGCCGATGTTGTCGAAGGTGCGCGGGCTGCCGTCGAAGACGTAGCGCAGCAGGAACAGCATCAGGCAGGGGATCAGGAGCAGCAGCGCGATCGTGCGGGGGTCGTGGGTGAGCTGGCGCAGGACGCGGGCCGCGGTGGCGGTGGTGCGGGAGAGGCTGAGGGGGCGGGTGGGGGCCGGGTTCAGGGTGGCCGTGGGGGTGGTGGGTGTGGTGGTCATCGCGTGGTCTCCTTCGCGCGGGCTGCCGCCGTGGCCTCGTCGACCAGGTGCAGGAAGGCCTCCTCGACCGTCTCGGTGTCCGTGCGGGTGCGCAGGGCGTCCGGCGTGTCGTCGGCGAGGAGCGTGCCCTCGCGCATCAGGAGGAGGCGGTGGCAGCGCTCGGCCTCGTCCATGACGTGGGAGGAGACGAGGAGGGTGGTGCCGCGGTCGGCGGCGAGGGCGTGGAAGAGGTTCCACAGGTCGCGGCGGAGTACGGGATCGAGGCCGACCGTCGGTTCGTCGAGGACCAGGAGGTCGGGGGCGCCGAGGAGGGCGACGGCCAGGGAGACGCGGCTGCGCTGGCCGCCGGAGAGGTTGCCGGCCAGGGCGTCGGCGTGGGTGGTGAGGTCGACGTCGGTGATCGCGCGGGTGACGGTCTCGCGGCGGCTGTCGGAGGCGGCGTGGCCGGGGGCGAGGATCGCCGCGAAGTAGTCGAGGTTCTGGCGGACGGTGAGGTCGTCGAAGACGGACGGGGCCTGGGTGACGTAGCCGATGCGGGTGCGCAGGACGGGGTGGCCGGCGGGGCGGCCGAGGACGTCCAGGGTGCCGGTGACCTTGGCCTGGGTGCCGGCGATCGCGCGCATCAGGGTGGACTTGCCGCAGCCGGAGGGGCCGAGGAGGCCGGTGATCCGGCCCCGCGGGACGGTGAAGCCGAGGCGGCGCAGGACGGTGCGGGAGCCGCGGGTGACGGTGAGGTTCTCCGCGTGGACGGCGGGGGCGGGGTCGCTGCCGGCCGGACCGCTGCCGGCGGCCGTCGGGGTGTCGTCGGGAGGGCGGGGCGAGTAATTCATCATGTGATGAATACTGCTCCCCGCCCTCGCGGACGTCAAGCGGCCGACGGGGTCCTGGCGAGCAGCAGGACGACGTCGTACGTCTCCTCGACGATCCCGTCCGGGAATACGGTCAGGAGGTGCTCCCGCTCCTCGGCCAGGAAGGCCGCGCTGCGTTCCTCGCCGTGGATCAGGAAGACCGAGTGGCTGGCGATGTTGGCCAGGTGCGTGTCCAGCGGGACGCGGCGGCTCCAGCGGATGTCGCGGTGAGTGAAGGCCAGCCGGCGGGCGGGGTCGGCGACCCGGGCGTTGACGTCCCGTTTCTCGGCGGAGACGTTCAGGCCGAACGCCCGCCCCGTGCGCTCGGCCGCCTCGCGTATCCACGGCACGTCGAGGGCGTCGGTGTTCCACCACAGCGCCAGCGCCCCGCCCGGACGCAGCACGCGCAGCGCCTCCGGGACCGCGCGGGCGGGGTCGGTCCAGTGCCAGGCCTGGGCGTAGGTGAGGAGGTCGAGGCGGTGGTCGGCGAGGGGGAGGGCGTTGCCGTTGCCGCGGACCACCGGCACATCAGGGAGGCGGCGGCGGAACTCGGCCGCCATGCCCGCGCCGGGCTCGACGGCGACCACGTCGGCGCCCCGTTCGCGCAGCCGGGCGGTGGCGATACCCGTACCGGCGCCGACGTCCGCGACGCGGGAGCCGGCCAGGGGGCGACCGGACAGCTCCTCGATCGCCTCGAAGAGGGCCGGCGGGTAGGAGGGGCGGTTGGCGGCGTACTGGGCCGCGGCCGCGTTGAAGGAGTGGGCGCGGGCGGCGCGGCCGGCCGGCGAGTCGGTCCTCGGTGTCGTCATACGGCCATGGTGGCCCGGTGACGGCGAGGCGCAGGGGGCCTTCCTAGGAGGAGCGGCGGCGCTTCTTCGACGGGTTGCGGGAGCGGCGCGAGCTGCGCTTCTCGTACTCCTCGCGGGCCCTGTCGTACTCGGCGCGGTGGAGCTTCTCGCCCGGGGCCTCGGTGAAGGTGCGGAAGAAGTAGGCGAGGAGCGCGCCGACGAAGCCGATGGTGAGCAGGCCGCGCAGGGAGGACTGGCGCTCGGGGTCGGGGCGGGTGGAGAAGCCGGACCAGGTGTGCCGGAAGGCCATGGCGCTGCAGGCCGCGAACATCACGATCACCAGCAGCGACACGAAACCGCCGATGTCGGCGACCTGGAGGCCCTCGTAGGCGAAGCGGAGGACGAAGCAGGCGGCGGCCGCCGCGACGAGGGAGCCGAGGGACACGCCGGCCCGGCGGGCGGCGTAGCCGTTGTCGTGGTTCACCCAGGTCGTGCCGAAGAACCGGAGGGGTTCGGGGCGGGGGCCGGGTGGGGGGCCCGCGGAGGTGTCCGGGTTGCCGTTCGTGCCGTTCTCTGCGCTCACGGAACGATTATGGCGCCGGACGCGCCGCGGGCCCCGGGCGGGCTCAGGAGCAGCGGGAGGCGACGTAGCCGTCGCTGCCGGTGCGCACGTACGCGTCGGAGACGTATCCGTCGCCGATGTCGTCCCAGATGGCGCTGGTGCCGTACGGGCCCGTCACCCTGGTCCCCGGCGTCTGGCAGTGGACGGGGACACGGGCCCCCTCCGCCAGGACCCGCACGATGCCGTAGCCGGTGCCGGGGCCGCTGCGGACGTTGAGGCGGACGCCCGGGGCCACCGGGTAGTACGTGACGGCCGCCGCCGCGGTCGCCGTGAGGGCTTCCGCGGTGCCGGCGGTCTCTGCCAGGTGGTCGACATGGTCGACGGTCATGTGTTCTCCCCCCGTCGGACCCCGCGCGTGCCGCGGAGTCCCCAAGATGCCGCGGTGACGGACTGTCCGGAACAGGCCGTCACACGCGAGTTCGTGACTCGCACGCGGAGGCTAGCAAGCCGCCTCGGCCCCGTACGAGTCATCGACTAGGCTCCGAGCGTCGCGCGCGCAAAGGAACAGCACGGGGGTGGTCCCATGGCGCCACGGGAGAACGACGGAGCGGGCGCGGAAGCGGAACGTCCGGAATACGCCGGTCACTACCGTCTGGACTCCTGTCTGGGATCGGGCGGCATGGGCGTCGTGCACGTGGCCCGCAGTACCTCCGGGATGAAACTGGCGGTGAAGGTCGTCCATGCCCGCTACGCCGAAGATCCCGAGTTCCGGGGGCGGTTCCGGCAGGAGGTGGCCGCGGCACGGCGGGTGAGCGGCGCCTTCACCGCGCCGGTCGTCGACGCCGACCCGGAGGCCCCGCGGCCCTGGATGGCCACCCTGTTCATCCCCGGGCCGACCCTCTCGGAAGAGGTGAAGCGGAACGGGCCCATGGACCCCGGGCAGTTGCGGCGGCTGATGGCCGGGCTCGCGGAGGCGCTGCGGGACATCCACCGGGTCGGCGTGGTGCACCGGGACCTGAAGCCGAGCAACGTACTGCTCGCGGAGGACGGTCCGAAGGTCATCGACTTCGGCATCTCCCGGCCCAAGGACAGCGAACTGCGCACCGAGACCGGCAAGTTGATCGGTACCCCGCCGTTCATGGCACCCGAGCAGTTCCGCCGGCCCCGCGAGGTGGGCCCCGCCGCCGACGTCTTCGCCCTCGGCTCGCTGATGGTGCACGCGGCGACCGGGCGCGGGCCCTTCGACTCGGACAGCCCGTACGTCGTCGCCTACCAGGTCGTGCACGACGAGCCCGATCTGACGGGCGTGCCGGAGACGCTCGCGCCGCTGGTGCTGAGCTGCCTGGCCAAGGATCCGGACGAGCGGCCCACGCCGGACGAGCTGATGCGGCGGCTGCGGTCGGTGGCGGCGTCGTACGACACGCAGACCTTCCTGCGGGCGCCGCGGACCGAGGAGGAGGAGTCGGAGTCGGAGGAGACGGCGGGGCCTGCAGCGGACGCGGCGGAGTCCGGCGCGGACGGGTGCCGGGCGCGGCCCGCGCGCCGTCTCGGGCGGCGGACGGTGCTGGTCGCCGGGGTGCTCTGTCTCACCGTGCTGGGCGGGCTCGCCTCGCTCCAGTGGGCCGGCGGCTCCGGTCCTGCGGGCAAGACCGCCGTCGCCCAGGAGGCGTCCGGCGGCTTCGGGGCATGGGAGACGGAGGCCGCGGGAGGCGGCATGCCCCAGTGCTCCTACGGGGCGGGCGCGCTGGTGTGCGGGCGGCCCGGGGTGGTCCTCGCCCTCGACCCGGCCGACGGCCGCACGCTGTGGCGGCACGACGTCGGCGGGACGACGCGGAGTGAACCGCCGGTCGTGTCGGGCGGCCTGGTGCAGCCCTCGCTCGACCTGATCGGTGACCTGGAGGCCCTCGACCCCGCCACGGGCGAAGTGCGGTGGCACGTGGACTCGCCGGGGTACAGCGGGCTGCGCCGGGCGGGCGACATGCTCCTGCTGACCATGGCCGACGGAATGGTCACCGGCGTGGACAGCGCCTCGGGCGAGACCAGGTGGTCGCACCGGATCGCCGGGCAGACCGTGCCGTACTTCACCTCGTTCGCCGGGGATCCGGACGCCTACGCGTCGACCGTGTCGGACGACGGCTCCCGGACCCGGGTGACCGCGGTGGACGCGGCGACCGGGGACGTGCGGTGGGACGCCGGCCTGGAGGGGACGGTGACGCCGGTTGGTGCGGCGGACGGGTCGGTGTACTTCCTGGTCGGCGGCGCGACCTACGGGGACGCCACCGCCGTGGTGCGCTACACGCCCGGCAGCGGGGTGACCCGGCGGGTGACGCTCGACGTCCCGGTCGCCGCGGCGCAGGCCGGGGTGCGCGGGGACACCGTGCACCTCATGGGCGCGGGCGGCTCGCTGGTGGCCGTCGACATGGCGTCCGGGAGGCAGCGGTGGCGGCTGGAGACCGGCGTGAGCCGGGGCTCGGCGCCCGTCTCGGACGGACGGCACGTGTACGTCACCGCCCCCGACGGGCGGCTCCTCGGGGTCGACGCCCGCACGGGCAAGCTGCTCGGGCAGACGAGGCCGAGGTTCGGTGCGGACTCCGACCGGGTGCCCGCCTCGCTGCCGGCGCCGGTGCTCGCGGGCGGGTACGTCTACGCCGGTGCGCCGGACGGCACGGTGTTCGGCGTGGACGGGCGGGACCCGGCCGCCTGGTAGCGGGGGCCGGGTCCGTAGGGGCGAGCTTGCAGGGGCCGGTGCCCCGGGCGGTCAGCCCAGCTTGCTCACGTCGCGGACGGCGCCCGTGTCGGCGCTCGTCGCCATCGCGGCGTACGCCTTCAGCGCCGCGGAGACCTTGCGGTCGCGGTTCTTCGGGGCGTACACGCCGTTCAGGGCCTCGGCGCGGCGGGCCAGTTCGGCGTCGTCGACGAGCAGCTCGATGGAGCGGCCCGGGATGTCGATGCGGATGCGGTCGCCGTCCTCGACGAGGGCGATGGTGCCGCCCGAGGCAGCCTCCGGGGAGGCGTGGCCGATGGACAGGCCGGACGTGCCGCCGGAGAAGCGGCCGTCGGTGATCAGCGCGCACGCCTTGCCCAGGCCGCGGCCCTTCAGGTACGAGGTCGGGTAGAGCATCTCCTGCATGCCGGGGCCGCCCTTGGGGCCCTCGTAGCGGATGACGACGACGTCGCCCTCCGTGACCTGCTGGGTGAGGATCTTCTGGACGGCCTCCTCCTGCGACTCGCAGACCACCGCGGGGCCCTCGAAGGTCCAGATGGACTCGTCGACGCCGGCGGTCTTCACGACGCAGCCGTCCACGGCCAGGTTGCCCTTGAGGACCGCGAGGCCGCCGTCCTTGGAGTAGGCGTGCTCGGCTGAGCGGATGCAGCCGCCCTCGGCGTCGGTGTCCAGCGCCTCCCAGCGCTCGGACTGGGAGAAGGCCTCGGCGGAGCGGACGCAGCCCGGCGCCGCGTGCCACAGCTCGACGGCCTCGGGCGACGGGGAGCCGCCGCGCACGTCCCAGGTCTTGAGCCAGTCGGCCAGGGACGGGCTGTGGACGGAGTGGACGTCCTCGTTCAGCAGGCCTGCGCGGTGCAGCTCGCCGAGGAGGGCGGGGATGCCGCCGGCGCGGTGCACGTCCTCCATGTAGTACGTGCGGTCCTTGGCGACGTTCGGCGCGACCTTCGCGAGGCACGGCACCCGGCGGGAGACGGCGTCGATGTGCTCCAGGCCGAAGGCGACACCAGCCTCCTGGGCGGCGGCCAGCAGGTGCAGGATCGTGTTGGTGGAGCCGCCCATCGCGATGTCGAGGGCCATGGCGTTCTCGAACGCCTGGAACGTGGCGATGTTGCGCGGCAGGGCGGACTCGTCGTCCTGCTCGTAGTAGCGGTGGACCAGGTCCATCACGGTGCGCGCGGCGTCGACGTAGAGCTGCTTGCGCGCGGTGTGGGTGGCCAGGGCCGAGCCGTTGCCGGGCAGGGAGAGGCCGATGGCCTCGGTCAGGCAGTTCATCGAGTTGGCGGTGAACATGCCGGAACAGGAGCCGCAGGTCGGACAGGCGTTCTCCTCGATGCGGAGGATGTCCTCGTCCGAGATCTTGTCGTTCACGGCGTCCGAGATCGCGTCGACCAGGTCGAGTGTGCGGACCGTGCCGTCGACCAGGGTGGCGCGGCCGGACTCCATCGGGCCGCCGGAGACGAAGACCGTCGGGATGTTCAGCCGCAGTGCGGCGTTCAGCATGCCCGGGGTGATCTTGTCGCAGTTGGAGATGCAGATCAGGGCGTCGGCGCAGTGGGCCTCGACCATGTACTCCACGCTGTCCGCGATCAGGTCGCGGGAGGGCAGGGAGTAGAGCATGCCGCCGTGGCCCATGGCGATGCCGTCGTCGACGGCGATCGTGTTGAACTCGCGCGGGATGCCGCCGGCGGCGACGACCGCCTCGCTGACGATCCGGCCGACCGGGGCGAGGTGCGTGTGGCCCGGCACGAACTCCGTGAAGCTGTTGGCGATCGCGATGATCGGCTTCCGGCCGATGTCCGCGCCGGGTACACCGGAGGCACGCATAAGGGCGCGGGCGCCCGCCATGTTGCGGCCGTGGGTGACTGTGCGGGACCTCAGCTCGGGCATCGTCGCTCGCTCCTTCGGAGAGTTATGACTGCCGTCGAGCGTACGCCGGTCATCCAGAGGTCGGGACGGGGTGTCCGGAATACGGGACGCGTGTCTCGCGTGCGGCCGTGTCGGGGGCGGGTCCACGGCCGTGTCGGGGGCGGGTCAGGCCGTGTCGGAGGCGGGTCAGGGGCCGGTGAGGTGGCCCTGTACGACCGGTGCCAGACGGGCGACGAGCTCCTCCGGGTCGGCCGAGGCCAGCGGCTCCACCTTGATCACGTAGCGGAGCATCGCACACCCCACCAGCTGGGCCGCCGCCAGTTCCACGCGCAGCTCCGCGTCGGGGACGTCCAGCTGGGCGGCGACCCGGCGCAGCAGCTGGGCTGCGATCAGCCGGCGGAAGACGGTGACGGCGGTCTCGTTGTTCACGGCCGAGCGGAGGACGGCCAGCAGGGGGGCACGGGTGGCGGGGTTCTCCCAGACGCCCAGGATGAAGCGGGTCAGGCGCTCGCCCACCCCGTCCAGGGGGCCGTCGGCGATCGCCTCCGGGGCGTCCAGGGCGGGTGCGAAGGCGACCTCGACGGCCGCCTCGAAGACCTGCTCCTTGGTGCCGAAGTAGTGGTGCACCAGCGCCGGGTCCACGCCCGCGGCCTTGGCGATGCCGCGCACGGAGGTCTTCTCGTAGCCGCGCTCGGAGAACTCCTCGCGGGCGGTGGTGAGGATGCGGTCGCGGGTGTCCCCGGACTCCGTGCGGCGCGGGCGGCCCCGGCGGCGGGTGGCCGCGTGGGCTTCGTCGCTCACCGGCGGTCCGTCCTCGTCGCGGAGCCCCCGGGGACCGGGGCCGCCGACTGCGCCAGGTGCCGGCGCGTGAAGGCCAGCGCCTCGGCGAGGTCGGCCTCACGTTCGGCGCCGGACATGGCGCGACGGGTGTTGACCTCGATGACGACGTGGCCGTCGAAACCGGTGTGCGCGAGGCCCTCCAGCAGCTCGGCGCAGGGCTGGTCGCCGCGGCCGGGGACGAGGTGCTCGTCCTTGGCGGAGCCCTTGCCGTCGGCGAGGTGGATGTGGCCGAGACGGTCGCCCATGCGCTCGATCATGCCGAGGGTGTCGGTGCGGGCCGTGGCGGTGTGACTGAGGTCGATCGTGAAGTGACGGTAGTCCTCCTTCGTCACGTCCCAGTCGGGCGCGTAGGCGAGCATCTCGCGGTCCCGGTAGCGCCAGGGGTACATGTTCTCCACGGCGAACCGCACGTCCGTCTCGTTCGCCATCCGCCAGATGCCGTCGACGAAGTCACGCGCGTACTGGCGCTGCCAGCGGAACGGCGGGTGCACGACGACGGTGCTCGCGCCCAGCTTCTCGGCGGCGGCCTGGGCGCGCTGGAGCTTGGTCCAGGGGTCCGTGGACCACACCCGCTGGGTGATGAGCAGACAGGGCGCGTGGATGGCCAGGATCGGCATCCGGTGGTAGTCGCTGAGCCGGCGCAGGGCCTCGATGTCCTGGCTGACCGGGTCGGTCCACACCATGACCTCGACGCCGTCGTACCCGAGGCGCGCGGCGATCTCGAAGGCCGTCGCCGTCGACTCCGGGTAGACGGAAGCCGTCGACAGGGCGACCTTCGCGTCCGGGGTGCGGACTGCGTCCCTTGGTTCTGCCACGGGGGCCAGGTTACGGGGTGCGGGTGGGGGGATGCGGGGCGGCCGTTCGCCGTTGTGGTGAGGGCCATAGGGCGGGTGGGGTCCGGGGTGCCCTGCCGCGCGCTTGCGTCGTCCCCGGTCCGTCACGTGTGTCGTCCCCGGTCCGTCGCGTGCGTCGTCCCCGGTCCGTCGCGTTTGTCATCCCTGGTCCATGTGGTCCAGCCTGCGGAGGATCACGCCCTCCCTGAGGGCCCACGGGCAGATCTCCAGGCTCTCCACGTGGAAGAGGTCCATCGCGGCCTCGGCGACCAGGGCGCCGGCCAGGAGCTGGTTCGCGCGGCCCTCGGAGACGCCGGGGAGTTCGGCGCGCTCGGCGGCGGTCATGGCGGCCAGGCGGGGCACCCAGGCCTCCAGCGAGGCCCGCTTCAGCTCGCGCTGGACGTAGAGGCCCTCCGCCGAGCGGGCCGCGCCCGCGATCCGGGCGAGCTGCCGGAAGGTCTTGGAGGTGGCCACCACGTGGTCGGGGGCGCCGAAGCGGCTGAACTCGCCGACCGTACGGGCGATCTCCGTACGGACATGGCGGCGCAGCGCGCGGACGTCCTCCGGGTCGGGCGGATCGCCGGGCAGCCGGGCGGCGGTCAGCCGGCCCGCGCCGAGCGGCAGCGACACGGCGGCGTCCGGCTCCTCGTCGATGCCGTAGGCGATCTCCAGGGAGCCGCCGCCGATGTCGAGGACCAGCAGCTTGCCCGCCGACCAGCCGAACCAGCGGCGGACGGCGAGGAAGGTGAGCCGGGCCTCCTCCGCACCGCTGAGCACGGTCAGCTCCACGCCGGTCTCCTCGCGGACGCGCGCGAGGACGTCGTCGGCGTTGCGCGCCTCGCGCACGGCGGAGGTGGCGAACGGCAGGAGGTCCTCGACGCCCTTGTCCTCGGCGGCCTGGAGCGCCTCGTGGACCACCGCGATCAGCCGGTCCACGCCCTCGGGGTGGATCGCGCCGTCCGCGTCGAGGAGTTGGGCGAGGCGCAGCTCCGCCTTGTGCGAGTGCGCGGGCAGCGGGCGCGCGCCCGGATGTGCGTCCACCACCAGCAGATGCACCGTGTTCGAACCCACGTCGAGGACACCGAGTCTCATAAGGGGAACGCTACTGCCGACGGGGCGGGGCGACGGTGCCGTCGTCCGGTCCGGGCGACTTACCCTGGAACCGTGCCAAAGACGAAAAAGGCGAAGGACGGAAAGTCGCCCAAAAGGAATAAGACGAGCATGCGGGACGAGACGCCGGGTTCCGTGTCCGGTCCCGTGCCGGGTGACGGCAAGGGCGACGAGAAGGGGCTCGACTTCGCGCGCGCGTGGGTCGAGTTTCCCGATCCGGCGGACGACGAGCAGGTCTTCCGCTGCGACCTGACGTGGCTGACCTCCCGCTGGAACTGCATCTTCGGCAGCGGCTGCCAGGGCATCCAGGCGGGCCGCGCCGACGACGGATGCTGCTCGCTGGGCGCGCACTTCTCCGACGAGGACGACGAGCAGCGGGTCGCCGAGCACGTGGCGAGGCTCACGCCGGACATCTGGCAGCACCACGCCGAGGGCACGCGGAACGGCTGGATCTCCGAGGACGACGAGGGCTCCCGGCAGACCCGGCCCTTCCAGGGCTCGTGCATCTTCCAGAACCGGCCCGGCTTCGCCGGGGGCGCGGGGTGCTCGCTGCACATCCTGGCGCTCAAGGAGGGCCGGGAGCCGCTGGAGACCAAGCCCGACGTGTGCTGGCAGCTGCCGGTGCGGCGGACGTACGAATGGATCGACCGGCCCGACGACACCCGCGTGCTCCAGGTGTCCATCGGGGAGTACGACCGGCGGGGCTGGGGGCCGGGCGGGCACGACCTGCACTGGTGGTGCACGTCGGCCACCTCGGCGCACGGCGCGGGCGAGCCGGTGTACGTGTCCTACCGGCCGGAGCTGATCGAGTTGATGGGCAAGGCGGGGTACGACCGGCTGGTGGAGTTGTGCGAGGCACGCCTGGCGTCGCAGCTGCCGTTGCTGGCGCCGCATCCGGCGGATCCGGCGCCTCGCTGAGGCGGCCCCGCCCTCAGGAGCCGGCCGGGCTCGCGGCGCCGCTGTCGTCGTCGTTGCCGTTGTCGGGCGGGGGCGACGGGGTGTCCGTGCCGTCCGTCGGGGTCGGGTCGGGGGGTGTCGGGTCCGGGCCGGGTGTGGTGGGGGTCGGGTCCGGGCCGGGTGTGGTGGGATCGGGGGGCGTCGTCGACGGGGTCGGGTCCGGGCCCGGGGTGGTCGGGGACGACGAGTCGTCCGGTGCGCTGGGGCGCGGGTCCGGGTGGGAAGGGCTCGGGGCGGTGCCGTAGCCCCGGATGGAGATGACGGCGCCGGCCGGTGAGACGGCCACCTTGGCGCTCCAGGGGCCGGACGGCTCGCGCAGGTGGTCGACGTACACCCGGATCGTCAGCGTCTCGCCGGGGTGGAGCGTGCCCGACGACTGGCTCAGGTAGAGCCAGGGGGCGGGGGTGGACGCGGACCAGTGCACCGGGGCGTCGCCCGTCGCGGCCAGGGTGATCAGCGTCGTGTCGCCGTGGCTGCCGGCCGACACGTCCAGGTGGCCGGTGCCCTTCGCGTCCGCGCCGGAGACGCTGACGACCTCGACGGAGACGTCGGCCTTGCCGTCCTCGCCGAAGCGGGCGCCGGGGGTGCTGCTCGCGTTGCCGGCGTTCTCGTAGCCGTGGCCGTAGCCGTGGTCGTCGGCCTGCTCGCCGTTCATGCCGTCCGGGCCGTGGGCCTCGCTGGCGCTGGCCGAGCGGCCGTCCTGGCCCTCGCCGACCGGGGTGCCGCGGTAGGCCGCCCACAGGGCCAGCACCGGGGCGGCCACGACCGTGGCGACGACGGTGGTGGTGACGGCACGGGCGCGCAGGCGGTCCCGGCGGGCCGCACGGTCCTTGGGGTCCATCGGGAAGCCGCGCCGGTCGAAGCGGGGTGCGGCGGGCCGCGCGCGCGGGCCGTGGGCCATGGCGGCGTGCAGGGCCGCGCGCGGGGCCTCCAGGACCGGTAGTTCGGCGGGGGTGACGGTGGTGCCGGGCCAGCGGCCGGGGATCGCGCGCTCGGCCGTGCGGCGGCAGCGCGGGCAGTCGTCGACGTGCCGGACCAGTTCGCGGCGGAGCGCTGCGCTGAGCACGTAGCGGTTCTCGCCGGTGAGGCGGGACACTCCCTTGCAGGCGCCGGTCTCGACGACCGCGAGGGCCGCGCGGGTGCGTTCCACCTCGCAGGCGGCCGCGGCGAGCAGTTCCCTGGTGGCGGGGAGGTCCGTGCCGAGCACGGCGGCTACCTCGTGGGGGGCGAGGTGGTGGCGCACGGCGAGCTCCAGGGCCTCGCGCTGCTCGGGGGTGGTACCGGCGGCCTCCGGCCAGGCCAGCAGGGCCAGTTCGCGGCGGCGGCGCTCCTGGTCCTCGCCGGGAGGCGCGGGGGGCTGCCGGTCGGGGGCCGGGCGCTGCCGGTCGGGGGCCGGGCGCTGCCGGTCGGGGGCGGGGCGGCCTGCGGCGTGGGTGGCCGGACGTTTCTGCTTGGCCTCGGCCAGCTTGCGCAGGCAGGCCCAGCGGGCGAGGGCGTACAGCCAGGCCCTGCGGTCCGCGGGGTCGGGGCCGCGGTGGCCGCGGTGGTCGCGGCGCTCGGCGAGCGCGAGGACGTCGCCCAGGGCGGCGGTCGCGGTGTCGTGGTCGCACAGGACGGACAGGCAGTAGGTGAACAGGCCGTCCAGATACGCCTCGTAGCGCGTGGGCGGTCGCTGCGCCAGCGTGCGCGCCGCTGCGCGGTCTCGCGCTTCCCGGTGCTCGCGGTGCTCCCGGTGTGCCCGGTGGGGGCGGGTCGTGGTCTCCGGACTGCTCCTCATCACCCGGTGACCGTAGGCGGGTATGGGTGGCGCGAAGTGGCGCGTTGGACACTTTTAATCCGTACGGGTGAAACGATCCCTCATAAGGGGACAGGGGTGTGCCTGCGGCGGCCTGTGCGGGTTCGGTGGGGGTGCGTGTAGCGCGTTCGGTCCGGTGGTGGGTCGGGGCCGCGCCGGGGGGTGTCCGTCCTCGGAACGGCGCGAAATCGGTTACCTGGCAGCAGGCGGGGCGTTGACGCGCCAACCGCTGCGGGCGGACACCCCCCGACACGGCCCCTTCTCGCCGTACGCGACTGACGGCCGCCATCCCATCCCGCCCCAGCTGCGGGCAGTCGCCCGCCCCGGCAGCCCCAGCCGTCCCAGCTGCGGGCAGTCGTGCCTCCCCCAGTGCCTGAACCGCCCGGGAGGTGCCCCCAGGGCGGCACGGGTGGGCGCTGGGCGTCCCCGCTCTGGGGAGGCACCCCGTACCGCCGGGCCGCGCAACCCACCCCCGGCCAGCGACCGCGCCGGGAACCCGGCAACGCACGGCCACACGCACCCAGCTGCGGCCCCCACTCGCGCCGGGTGCCACACCGGCCGCCGCGCGCTGTCAGTGGGGCCGGTTACCGTTCACGCATGGCCACCCGTGCGAAGACCACCAAGGACCGGCCGTCCTACCGCTGCACCGAGTGCGGCTGGCAGACGGCCAAGTGGCTCGGCCGCTGCCCCGAGTGCCAGGCCTGGGGCACCGTCGAGGAGTACGGCGCGCCCGCGGTCCGTACGACGACGCCGGGGCGCGTCACCACGTCTGCCCTGCCCATCGGCCAGGTCGACGGCCGTCAGGCCACCGCTCGCCCGACCGGCGTGCCCGAGCTGGACCGCGTGCTCGGCGGCGGACTCGTGCCCGGTGCCGTGGTGCTCCTCGCGGGTGAGCCCGGCGTCGGCAAGTCCACGCTGCTGCTCGACGTCGCGGCCAAGTCGGCCAGCGAGGAGCACAAGACCCTCTATGTCACGGGTGAGGAGTCGGCGAGCCAGGTGCGGCTGCGGGCCGACCGGATCAAGGCCATCGACGACCATCTCTATCTCGCCGCCGAGACCGACCTCGCGGCCGTCCTGGGGCACCTGGACGCGGTCAAGCCGTCGTTGCTGATCCTCGACTCCGTGCAGACCGTGGCCTCCCCCGAGATCGACGGCGCCCCCGGCGGCATGGCGCAGGTGCGTGAGGTGGCGGGCGCTCTCATCCGTGCCTCCAAGGAGCGCGGCATGTCCACGCTGCTGGTGGGTCACGTCACCAAGGACGGCGCCATCGCCGGGCCCCGGCTGCTGGAGCACCTCGTCGACGTCGTCCTGCACTTCGAGGGCGACCGGCACGCGCGGCTCCGTCTGGTGCGGGGCGTCAAGAACCGGTACGGGACGACCGACGAGGTCGGCTGCTTCGAGCTGCACGACGAGGGCATCACCGGCCTCGCCGACCCCAGTGGGCTGTTCCTCACCCGGCGTGCCGAGCCCGTGCCCGGCACCTGTCTGACCGTCACCCTGGAGGGGCGCCGGCCGCTGGTGGCCGAGGTGCAGGCGCTCACCGTCGACTCGCAGATCCCTTCCCCGCGGCGCACCACGTCCGGTCTGGAGACGTCCCGGGTGTCGATGATGCTGGCCGTGCTGGAACAGCGGGGAAGGATCAGCGCGCTGGGCAAAAGGGATATTTACAGCGCGACGGTCGGTGGGGTGAAGTTGTCCGAGCCGGCCGCCGACCTCGCGATCGCGCTGGCGCTGGCCTCGGCCGCCAGCGACACCCCGCTGCCCAAGAATCTCGTCGCGATCGGCGAGGTGGGGCTCGCCGGTGAGGTGAGACGGGTCACGGGCGTGCAGCGCAGGCTCGCCGAGGCGCACCGGCTGGGATTCACGCATGCCCTGGTACCGACCGATCCGGGCAGGGTCCCTGACGGCATGAAGGTCCTGGAAGTCGCGGACATGGGGGACGCCCTGCGGGTCCTTCCGCGCTCCCGTCGGCGAGAGGCCCCACGGGAGGCGGAGGACCGCCGGTAGACTTTGCCCTGGTCTCGCCCGTCCGTACGACCGAGTGTGCGACACGGGAGCGCCAGAAGAACCTGCGACCGGAGGAGTGCAGTGGCAGCCAACGACCGGGCAGCAGCTCCCGGAAAGTCCGGTGGGAGTGCCGGTGCCGATGGCCTGATGCGTGCCTCCCTGAGCGCCGTGGCGCCCGGCACGCTGCTGAGGGACGGCCTGGAGCGGGTCCTTCGCGGCAACACCGGCGGCCTGATCGTGCTGGGCTCGGACAAGACCGTCGAGTCGATGTGCACCGGCGGTTTCGTGCTGGACGTGGAGTTCACCGCGACCCGGCTGCGCGAGCTGTGCAAACTCGACGGCGGCATCGTGCTCTCGTCGGACCTGTCGAAGATCCTGCGGGCGGGGGTGCAGCTGCTGCCGGATCCGACGATTCCCACCGAGGAGACCGGCACCCGGCACCGTACGGCGGACCGGGTCAGCAAGCAGGTCGGGTTTCCCGTCGTCTCCGTGTCGCAGTCGATGCGGCTGATCGCCCTGTACGTGGACGGGCAGCGGCGGGTTCTGGAGGACTCCGCCGCCATCCTGTCCCGGGCCAACCAGGCACTGGCCACGCTGGAGCGGTACAAGCTGCGGCTCGACGAGGTCGCCGGCACCTTGTCCGCGTTGGAGATCGAGGATCTGGTGACGGTGCGGGACGTCTCCGCCGTCTCGCAGCGGCTGGAGATGGTGCGCCGGATCGCCACCGAGATCGCCGAGTACGTGGTCGAGCTGGGCACCGACGGGCGCCTGCTGGCGCTGCAGCTGGACGAGTTGATCGCCGGTGTGGAGCCCGAGCGTGAGCTGGTCGTGCGGGACTATGTGCCCGAGCCCACCGCGAAGCGCTCCCGCACCGTCGACGAGGCGCTGGCCGAGCTGGACAAGCTCAGCCACGCCGAGCTGCTCGAACTGTCCACGGTGGCGCGGGCCTTGGGATACACCGGGTCGCCCGAGACGCTGGACTCCGCGGTGTCGCCGCGCGGCTTCCGGCTGCTGGCGAAGGTGCCCCGGCTGCCCGGCGCGATCATCGACCGGCTCGTGGAGCACTTCGGCGGGCTGCAGAAGCTGCTCGCCGCCAGCGTGGACGACCTCCAGACGGTGGACGGCGTCGGCGAGGCGCGGGCGCGCAGCGTGCGGGAGGGTCTGTCGCGGCTGGCGGAGTCGTCCATCCTGGAGCGGTACGTCTGACCGGCCGCGTCAGTCGTTCTCCAGCACGAAGGACGTCCGCACCTTCCCGAAGCCCTCGGCCTTCGCCTCCACCAGATACGTGCCCGCCTCGGCCGAACCCGCCGGGGGCGTCCCGCACTCGGGGGCGCTCGGCTTGCGGTCCCACTTCACGGTGGACGTGATGCCGCTGTCGGCGGCCACCCGGTACACGAGGCTTCCCGAGCCCTTGGGGCAGTCCCCGGAGGACCAGTAGGCGTCGTCGCCGCTCGCCGGGGTGATCGTCAGCACGGCGTGCTTCGGTCCGAGGTCGATCTTGCAGTCGCTGCCGGAGGTGTTCCGGGCGGTGACTTCAAAGGCGGGCGTCTGCCCGGGCGCGTAGGAGTTGCGGACGCTGCGCACGCTCAGCTTCACCGCGCTCGCGGTGCAGTCGGGCAGGCTCGAACCGGCCGGCAGCGCGTCGCCCGCGCCGACACCGGTGACCGGTCCGCCGGAACCCGAACCGCCGGATCCGTCGCCGCCGGCCTCGCCGGATCCGTCGCCGGCCTCGTCGCCCGAGCCGTCGCCGGAACCGGAACCGGAGCCCGAGCCGCTGGAGTCGCCGCCCTCCGACTCGTCGCGTCCGCCCGGCGCCTGACTGATCGCCGGGCCGGATCCCGAGGGGCCGGGCGTGATCGACGGCGCGGGGTGCTTGCCGTCGGCACCGTCGTCGTGCCCCTTCCCGCCGCCCCCGTCGCCGACGACCACGATCCACGTGACCAGCAGCGCCAACAGGGCGAACACGGACAGCAGTACGGCCCTCCGTCGCCAGTAGATGGAGGAGGGAAGCGGCCCGACCGGATTGCGCAGAGATCCCACGGCGCAAACTGTACGAGAGATCGGCGCGTTCCCTTGTCCCACCCGCCGCTTGGGCCCGCAACTTTTCCGGATCATCATCCCGGAGGGGCTCCGGCACCCCTGCCGATCGTCAGGTGCGGCACGTGTCGATCGCGGGGTGTGACCGGATCGCCCGATCGCCTACGGTCCGTGACCATGACCTTTGAGGACGACGAGCTCTACCGCGACATCACCGGCTTCGCCCACGACACCCCCACCTGGGTACAGCACACGGCGGAGGTGTGGACCGAGGCCGGACTCCTGCTGTTCGCCGCGCTGTTCGTCACCGCGTGGTGGAGGGCGCGCCGCGGCAGCCCACGGGCGTTCGCGATCGCGGTCCTTGCACCCGTGGCCACGGCTGTGGCGTACGTGTGCAGCGAACTGCTCAAGTCCGGCCTCACCGAGGAACGTCCGTGCCGGGCGGTCACCGGGGCCGTCGGCTCGCTGGCCGAGTGCCCGGCGAGCGGCGACTGGTCCTTCCCCAGCAACCACGCGACCATCGCGGGCGCCGCGGCCGTCGCGCTGGTCCTCGTCCGGCGTGCGCTCGTCTGGCTGACGGCGCCCCTGGCCCTGCTGATGGCCTTCTCCCGCGTCTTCGTCGGCGTCCACTACCCGCACGACGTCGCGGCCGGGCTGGTGCTGGGTGCCGTCGTCACGGTCGTCGCCGTACGGCTGGGCACCCGCCCGGCGACCCGGCTGGCCGGCGCGCTGCGGGCCTCGGAGGCGCCCGCCGTCCGGTGGCTCGCCGGGCCGGGGGCGGCCGGCGCGCCCGCGGCGGCGTACGTCGCCACGCACCGGCGGCGGTGAGCCCTCACGCGTCCGGTTCGACGAGTCCCGCCTCGTACGCCACGATCGCCGCCTGCACCCGGTTGCGGACGTCCAGCCGGTCCAGGACCGCGCTCACGTACGCCTTGACCGTGCCCTCGACGAGGTGCAGCCGGGCGGCGATCTCCGGGTTGGACAGGCCGGCGCCGACGAGGCCGAGCACTTCGCGTTCGCGGGGGCTGAGCCGCGCCACGCGCGCTCGTGCGTGTTCCGCGCGGGCGAGGCGGCCCCCGCCCCTGCCGAGGTCCTCGATGACGTACCGGGCCACCTTCGGCGACAGGAACGCGGCGCCGTCCGCCACGGCCCGTACGCCCGCCATCAGTTCGTACGGGTCACCGGACTTGAGCAGGAAGCCGGTGGCTCCCGCGGACAGCGCGCGGGCCACATAGGCCTGTTCGGAGAAGGTGGTCAGCATGGCGACAGCCGTGCCGGGGACCGTGCGCACGATCTCCTCGGCCGCCGCGAGGCCGTCCAGGCGGGGCATGCGGATGTCGAGCAGGGCGACGTCGGGGCGGTGGGCGCGGGTGAGTTCGACCGCCTCCCGGCCGTCGCCGGCCTCCGCGACGACCTCGCTCTCGCCGCCGCTCGCCAGGATCGCCCGCACCCCGGCCCGCACCATCGCCTCGTCGTCGGCCAGCAGGACCCGGATCACCGTACGAACTCCTCGTATTCCTCGCGTCCCTCGCCGGAGAGCCCGACGCGGGGGACGACGTCCTTGGCGACGAGGCGGCCCTCGTCGTCGAAGCAGAGCCTGAAGTGGTCGACGGAGACGAGGAGTTCACCGCTCGCCCGGTAGTAGCGGCAGTCCGTGTCCTCCGGCGGCGCGGGCGCCCGGTCGGAGGGCGGGTCGTGCACCGCGCGGTCGGGCAGCACGTCGGTGATCTGCGCGAGCGGCGTCCCCGGGGACAACTCGGCGTACGCGGCGGGGCTGAGCACCGAGTGCGTCTCCGTGTACGCGTACCAGCCGAAGGCCGCGCCGACCAGGACGACCCCGGCGCCGGCGGCGGCGCCCAGCCCGAGGGCGACGCGGCGGCGGGCCCGGGTGAAGGGGGCGGCGGGCGGGGCGGCGGCGCGTGGCGCTCCGGCGTCCTGGGCGGGGACGTACGCCCGGACCCGGAAGCCCTCGTCGTGCGGGCCCGCCTCGAGGTCGCCGCCGACGGAGGTCACGGCGGCGCGCAGCCCGAGGAGGCCGGAACCGCCCGCCGAGGGCGAAGCCGCCTCGGTGGCCCGGCCGTTGGTGACGGTGACCGTCGTGCCGTGGGCCTGTCCGGTGACCGCGACGACGACGGGGGCGCCCGGGGCGTGCCGGGCCGCGTTGGTCAGCGCCTCGCGCACCACGCGGTGCAGCAGCCGCCCGGCGACACCGGCCGGGTCCGGGGCGGGTGCGGTGTCCGCCGGCTCCCAGCGCACCGGGAGCCCCGACTCGGCGGCACGGGCGACGAGTTCGGCCACGCTCTCACCGGCCGGGGTCAGCGGGGCCGGCTCGTCGGCCTCGCGCAGCACGCCGATGATGCGGTGCAGCCGGTCCGTCGCGTCGGCGGCCGCCGCCCTCAGGTCGGCCGCGGCGGCACGGTGGTCCGGGGCGAGCCCGGGGGCGACCTGGAGGGCGCCGGCGCGCAGGGCGATCAGGCTCAGCTCGTGGCCGAGGGAGTCGTGCATGTCCTGGGCGATCCTGGCCCGCTCCCGCAGCCGGGCCCGCTCCTCGGTGTGCCGCTGCTCGTCCTCCAGCCGGGCCGCCCTGAGCCAGCCGGCCTCGGCGAGCGCGCGGCTCTGCCGCCAGTAGCGCCCGCCGAGCCAGGGGAAGACACAGCCGAAGAGCAGCGTGCCGGTCATGACGAGCCACTCCGGGGCCGGGTCCGCGCCGGTCAGCGCGATCCGGGCCGTGCCGACGGCGCCCACCGCGGCGAAGGCGGCCGCGGCGGGGCGTGCCCCGGGCGCTCGCAGGCCCAGGAGCAGGGCGAGGACGCCGAGCGCGGGGCCGTAGGAGACGCTGAACAGGGCGGGCGCGGCGATCAGGCTCAGGGCCGCGGCCAGGAGGAACGCCGCGAGGGGGCGGCGGCGGGCGATCGCGACGGCCGCGGCGAGCACGCCCAGACCGGCCAGCTGCTGCCCCACGGAGCGCGGCTCGTTCAGGCCGAGGCCGTCCGCCGTGACCGCCGGGACGGCGAGGACCGCCCACAGCAGGACACCTCGGGCGGCCGGCCGGAACCGGCGGAGGGCGCGCGGGGTGCCGCCGGCGCCCGTGGGGCCGTGGGGCTCGGGGGGCGGGGACCGCCGAGGGCGTCGCATGCCCCCGACGCTACAAGCGGTGGGGGCGGCGGCGCCCCTGCCGATCGTCAGGTGCCGCGGCCCGCGCGGGTGGCGGTTCGCCCGCGCGGGCCTCCTCCCGTGGCAGGATCGGAGGGTCATGACTGCGCCCACGAAGCCCTCGCACACCGGTCCGGCCGACCCCGCCGCCGCCCCGCCGGACACGGCCGCCCCGGCCGCCGGGCCGGCCGTGTCCGGTGAACCGCTGCACTCCCCCGTCATCGACTGGTTCGACGAGCACGCCCGCGACCTGCCGTGGCGGCGCCCGGAAGCCGGTGCGTGGGGCGTGATGGTCAGTGAGTTCATGCTCCAGCAGACGCCGGTCAGCCGGGTCCTGCCCGTGTACGAGCAGTGGATGGCCCGCTGGCCGCGTCCCGCGGACCTCGCCGCGGAGGCCCCCGGCGAGGCCGTCCGCGCCTGGGGCCGGCTCGGCTACCCGCGCCGCGCCCTGCGTCTGCACGGCGCCGCCGCCGCCATAACGGAACGGCACGGCGGGGACGTACCGTCCGACCACGCCCAGCTGCTGGCGCTGCCGGGCATCGGCGAGTACACGGCCGCCGCGGTCGCCTCCTTCGCCTACGGCCGGCGGCACGCCGTGCTGGACACCAACGTCCGCCGGGTCTTCGCCCGGGCGGTCACCGGGGTGCAGTACCCGCCGAACGCGACCACCGCCGCCGAACGGAAGCTGGCCCGCGCGCTGCTGCCGGAGGACGAGGCGCGCGCCGCACGCTGGGCCGCGGCCTCCATGGAGCTGGGCGCGCTGGTGTGCACGGCGCGCAACGAGTCGTGCCACCGCTGTCCGATCGCCGCGCAGTGTGCCTGGCGGCTGGCCGGCAAGCCCGCGCACGACGGGCCGCCGCGCCGCGGGCAGACCTACGCGGGCACCGACCGGCAGGTGCGCGGCCGGCTGCTCGCGGTTCTGCGTGAGGCGCACGGGCCGGTGCCGCAGGCGGCGCTGGACCGGGTGTGGCACGAGCCGGTCCAGCGCGCCCGCGCCCTGGACGGCCTGGTCGCCGACGGCCTGGTGGAGCCGCTGGCGGACGGGATGTACCGGCTGCCGCTGAGCTGACGCACAGCGGGGGCACAGCCGACACGTCACGGCGGGCACCGCCGTGACGGTCTGTGTCACAACGACCCGCCGGACAAATCACCCTTTACCGCACCCAATTCGCCCACTGCGGTGCCCGGTTACCTGCTTCGTTACACAACCGACGGACAGCCGAGGGTTAGCCGCAGGCTGCTTCGCACAGCGCCGTGACAACGCTTCCCTACCTTCGTTTCCGTGCCCGAGGGCACGGGACGGCTTTGCAGCACAGGCAGTGGGCCGGCGGGTGACCAACCGCCGGTAAACGGGGATCGGAAGGCGGTTGACCATGGCGCAGGGCGAGGTGCTCGAGTTCGAGGAGTACGTCCGTACCCGGCAGGACGCGCTGCTGCGCAGCGCCCGACGCCTGGTCCCCGACCCCGTCGACGCCCAGGACCTGCTCCAGACCGCGCTGGCGCGGACGTACGGCCGCTGGGAGACCATCGAGGACAAGCGGCTGGCGGACGCCTATCTGCGCCGGGTGATGATCAACACGCGGACCGAGTGGTGGCGGGCGCGGAAGCTGGAGGAGGTGCCGACCGAGCAGCTCCCGGAGTCCTGTGTGGACGACTCCACCGAGCAGCACGCGGACCGCGCCCTGCTGATGGACGTGATGAAGGTGCTCGCCCCGAAGCAGCGCAGCGTCGTGGTGCTGCGACACTGGGAGCAGATGTCAACGGAGGAGACCGCCGCCGCCCTCGGCATGTCGGCGGGAACGGTCAAGAGCACGCTGCACCGGGCGCTCGCCCGGCTCCGCGAGGAGCTGGTCGCCCGCGATCTGGACGCGCGGGCGCTGGAGCGTGAGGAGCGGGAGCGTTGCGCGGCCTGACCGACGGTCGGACACCCGGGGAGACCCGGAAGAGCGTGCGGGCGACGAGTACGGCGGTGGCCGTGTTCGTCGCCGTCGGCGTTTCCCTCTCCGGCTGTGCGGCCGGCGGCACCGGCGCGCGCGACGAGGGGCCGGCCCACGCGGACGCGGTCGGCGGGGTCGCCTCCGCCTCCCCGACGCCCGTGGTCTCCCCGTCCCGGGTCCCCGACCGGGTGGACGCGGTCCGGCTGGTCAAGGCCGATCCCAAGGTCTCGGCGGAGGTCAAGCGCGAGCTGAAGCCGTGCGTCGCCGACGAGTACCCGGTGGACGTGTCGTACGGGGAGCTGACCGCGGGCACCGCGGAGGACGTCGTCGTCAATGTGCTGACCTGCAGTGACGGCGTGGGCGTGGGGAGTTACGTGTACCGCGAGAAGGACGGCGGGTACGAGAATGTGTTCCAGGCCGAGGAGCCTCCGGTCTACGCCGAGATCGACCGCGGCGACCTGGTGGTGAGCAAGCAGGTCTACGAGAAGGGCGACCCGGTGTCGAGCCCGTCCGGCGAGAACGTGATCACGTACCGCTGGTCCGCGGGCCGCTTCACCGAGGCCTACCGCACGCACAACGACTACAGCAACGCCGTGGGGGCGGAGCCCACCCCGGCACCGGAAAGCTGACGTGTGACCGCGCCCGCAACCGACCATGACAACGAGGACTGAGAGCACCGGGATGGCAGACCAGACCCACGTCCTGTTCGTCGAGGACGACGACGTCATCCGCGAGGCCACGCAGCTCGCCCTGGAGCGCGACGGCTTCGCGGTCACCGCGATGCCCGACGGGCTGTCGGGCCTGGAGGCGTTCCGCGCCGACCGCCCGGACATCGCGCTGCTGGACGTCATGCTCCCCGGCCTCGACGGCGTCAGCCTGTGCCGCCGGATCCGCGACGAGTCCACCGTGCCGGTGATCATGCTGTCGGCGCGGGCGGACTCCATCGACGTCGTGCTGGGCCTGGAGGCGGGCGCCGACGACTATGTGACCAAGCCCTTCGACGGGGCCGTCCTGGTCGCCCGCATCCGTGCGGTGCTGCGCCGCTTCGGCCACGCCGGCGGCGGCGACCGGGCCGACGCGGGGTCCGTCGCGGACACCGGGGGCGTGCTCACCTTCGGCGAGCTGGTGGTCGACACCGACGGCATGGAGGTCCGGCGGGCCGGGCGGCCGGTGGCGCTCACTCCGACCGAGATGCGGCTGCTGCTCGAGTTCTCCTCCGCGCCGGGCACCGTGCTGTCGCGCGACAGGCTGCTGGAGCGGGTCTGGGACTACGGCTGGGGCGGTGACACCCGCGTCGTCGACGTCCATGTGCAGCGGCTGCGCACGAAGATCGGCCAGGACCGGATCGAGACGGTCCGCGGCTTCGGCTACAAGTTGAAGGCCTGAGCGGGGACATGCGGGGGTTCATCCGACGCCTGGCCGCCTCGCCCCTGAGGCGCGCGGGCATCCGTACGGGGCTGCGGTGGAAGCTCAGCGCGGCGATCGCGCTGGTCGGCGCGCTGGTGGCGGTCGCGCTGAGCCTGGTCGTGCACAACGCGGCCCGGGTGTCGATGCTGGACAACGCGCGCGACCTCGCGGACGACCGCGTCCTGATCGCGCAGCGCAACTACGAGCTCTCCGGCCGCCTGAACTTCCCGAACGCCCAGATCGACGACCCCGAGCTGCCGGCCGGGCTGCGCAAGAAGGTGGAGGCCGGGCGCCGGGCGACCTTCGTCTCCGAGCGGGCGAACGGCGTGACGGACATCTGGGCGGCCGTGCCGCTCAAGGACGGGCACGTGATGTCCCTGCACTCCGGGTTCACCGACCGCAGCGCCGACATCCTCAAGGATCTCGACCAGGCCCTGGTCATCGGCTCCATCGCGGTCGTCCTCGGCGGCAGCGCGCTCGGCGTGCTCATCGGCGGGCAGCTGTCGCGCCGGCTGCGCAAGGCCGCGGCCGCCGCCAACCAGGTCGCGAAGGGCGAGCCGGACGTCCGCGTCAGGGACGCCATCGGCGGCGTCGTCCGGGACGAGACCGACGACCTCGCGTCCGCCGTGGACGCGATGGCGGACGCCCTTCAGCAGCGTCTGGAGGCCGAGCGCCGGGTCACCGCGGACATCGCGCACGAGCTGCGCACGCCGGTGACGGGGCTGCTGACCGCCGCCGAGCTGCTGCCGCCGGGCCGGCCGACCGAGCTGGTGCTGGACCGGGCGAAGGCCATGCGCACGCTGGTGGAGGACGTGCTGGAGGTGGCCCGGCTGGACGGCGCCTCGGAGCGGGCCGAGCTGCAGGACATCATGCTGGGCGACTTCGTCAGCCGGCGGGTGGCGGCCAGGGACCCGGCCGTGCGTGTGCTGGTGGTGCACGAGTCGGAGGTCACCACCGACCCGCGGCGGCTGGAGCGCGTGCTGTTCAATCTGCTCGCCAACGCCGCCCGGCACGGCAGGCCGCCCATCGAGGTCAGCGTCGAGGGCCGGGTGATCCGGGTCCGCGACCACGGCCCCGGCTTCCCCGAGGACCTGCTCGCCGACGGCCCGAGCCGCTTCCGCACCGGCAGCGCGGACCGGGCCGGGCGCGGGCACGGGCTGGGGCTGACCATCGCGGCGGGGCAGGCCCGGGTGCTCGGTGCCCGGCTCACCTTCCGCAACGTCCGGCCCGCCGGGGCTCCCGAGCACATCCCGGCCGAGGGCGCGGTGGCGGTGCTGTGGCTGCCGGAACACGCGCCGACGAACACGGGGAGCTATCCGATGCTGCCGGACCGGGTGGCGGGCGGGGCGTAGCGCCGGGCGGGCCGGGCCTGGCACCGGGCGGGCCGGGGCCCGGTGCGCACGGCGTGGTCCGCGGGCGTCAGCAGGTCCGGCCGGGCCGGGCCGCGGTGGCTCTGAGCAGGTCCCGCAGCAGGTCGTGGTCGATGTCCTCGGCCTTGCGGAACCGCAGGCAGCCCTTGCCCATGTCCTGGCCGGCCAGCCGTTCCTCGAACGCCGCACGGACGTCATCGCGCATGAGGTAGAACGAGATGTACTGCTTCTGGCTCGCGAACGCGATCTCGCAGGCGCCGTCCCGCTCGTAGGCGGGCATCCCGTACGCCATGACCTCGTCGAATCCCGCCAGTTCCTCGAGGCACAGCGCGCGCACCCCGGCCAGCGCGGCCCTGCGCCCCTCGGGCACCTCCGTCAGATAACCGGCGACGTCGCCGGCCTCGCTCCGCACCATGCCGTGAGGGTATGCCACGGCGAAGGGCCTCCGGCGGCCGGAACCGCCAGGAGGCCCTAGTGACGGACGGGCGGGTCACACCGACTCGGTCACCGGCGCCTTCGGCGTCGCGGTGTCGCCGTCGCCGGCCGGGCCGTCCGCCGCCTTCGGCCCCGTCCCCTTGAGCGGGACCTCCTTGACGAACACGGCCGCGATCAGCGCGAGCACGGCCACCACCGAGCCCAGCAGGAACGCTCCGTGCGTACCGGCGGACACCGCGTGCTGGTAGGCCTCGCGCGCCGCGGCGGGCAGCTTGGCCAGGCTCGCCGCGTCCAGCTGCGCCGACTGCTCGGTCACCTTGGAGCCCAGCCCCCCGGCCTTCTCGGCCATGACGTCCTGGACCCGGTGGTTGAACAGGGCGCCCATGATCGCGACGCCGAAGGAGGAGCCGAGGGTGCGGAAGAGGGTGGTGGTCGAGGACGCGACGCCCATGTCCTTCATCTCGACGCTGTTCTGCGCCACCAGCATGGTGATCTGCATCAGGCAGCCCATGCCGAGACCGAGGACGGCCATGTAGAGGCCGGAGGTGAAGCGGGTGGTCCCGGTGTCCATCAGCGACAGCAGGAACAGTCCGACGGTCATCAGCGCGCCACCGGCCACCGGGAAGATCTTGTAGCGCCCGGTGCTGGTGGTCAGCCGGCCGGCGACCATGGACGTGACGAGCATCGCGCCCAGCATCGGCAGCAGGAGCAGCCCGGAGTTGGTGGCGGAGGCGCCCTGCACCGCCTGCTGGTACAGCGGCAGGAAGAGGGTGGCGCCGAACATCACGAAGCCGGTGATGAAGCCGATGAGGGACATCAGCGTGAAGTTGCGGTTGCGGAAGATGTGCAGCGGCACGACCGGCTCGGCGGCCCGGGTCTGCCAGAACACGAACCCGACCAGCGCGGCGACACCGATGCCGATCAGCTCCATGATGCGCGCGGAGGTCCAGGCGTACTCCGTGCCGCCCCAGGTGGTCACCAGCACGATGGCGGTGATGCCGACGGTCAGCAGTACGGCGCCCAGATAGTCGATGCGCGCGTCGCTGCGCTTCTTCGGCAGGTGCAGTACGGCAGTGATCGCGACCAGCGCGACCGCGCCGAGCGGCAGGTTGATGTAGAAGGCCCAGCGCCAGCCCCAGTGGTCGGTGATGGTGCCGCCGACCAGCGGTCCGCCGATCATCGCCAGCGCCATGACGCCGGCCATCATGCCCTGGTACTTGCCGCGCTCCCGCGGCGGGATCAGGTCGCCGATGATCGCCATGACGCCGACCATCAGACCGCCGGCGCCGAGACCCTGGACGGCGCGGAAGCCGATGAGCTGGCCCATGTCCTGGGCCATGCCGCTGAGCGCCGAGCCGATCAGGAAGATCACGATGGAGGACAGGAACGCACCCTTGCGCCCGTACATGTCGCCGATCTTGCCCCAGAGCGGGGTGGACGCCGCGGTCGCGAGGGCATAGGCGGTCACCACCCACGACAGGTGTTCCAGGCCGCCCAGCTCGCCGACGATCGTCGGCATCGCCGTGCCGATGATCATGTTGTCGAGCATCGCGAGCATCATCGCGATCATGAGCGCGAGCAGAACCACCCGCACGCTCTTCGGCTGTTTCCCGCCGTCGGTGTCGACGGCGTTGCCCGTCGCCGTGTCCGTCATCGCTGCCACTCCCCCAGCTACCGCTGTGCGCATCGCTACTTACTTGCCGCCCGGCAAGCTGACTACACTAGGAAGGTAGAACCTCACTAGCCGGGCGTCAAGTAAGTTCTCGGCGCGTGCGCGGAGCAGGAGGTGCGTAGGAGGATGGGCGGCACGATGGACACCACCAAGCAGCAGCGGCGCCGCGGGGACACCCGCCAGCGCATCCAGGACGTGGCGCTCGAGCTCTTCGCCGAGCAGGGGTACGAGAAGACCTCGCTCCGTGAGATCGCCGAGCGCCTCGACGTCACCAAGGCGGCGCTGTACTACCACTTCAAGACGAAGGAAGAGATCCTCGTCAGCATCTTCGAGGATCTCTCGCGGCCGATCGAGGACCTGATCGAATGGGGCCGGCTCCAGCCGCACACCCTGGAGACCAAGCAGGAGATCGTCCGCCGCTACAGCGAGGCGCTGGCGGGCGCGGCGCCGCTCTTCCGCTTCATGCAGGAGAACCAGGCGGCACTGCGGGAACTGCGCATCGGGGAGATGTTCAAGACCCGGGTGCTGGGCCTGCGGGACATCCTCATCGACCCGGAAGCGGACCTGGTCGACCAGGTCCGCTGTGTCAGTGCGCTGTTCACCCTGCACGCCGGGATGTTCGCCCTCCAGGACCTGGAGGCCGACCCCGAGCGCAAGCGCGAGGCCGTGCTCGAGGTCGCCACCGATCTGGTGGCACAGGCGCACCGAGGTGCCGGGGACTGACCGGCCCGCGCACGACCGGGGGCGCCTGACGGACGACGCGTGACCGACCGCATCCGGCCGGTCACGTTCCGCCGGTCAGGCCCGGGGAGTCCGGATCCCGGCCGGGCGGCCGCGTTCCGTCACGCTCAGACGGTCACGCCGTGGGCGCGCAGGAAGGCGACCGGGTCGACGGCCGAGCCGTAGTTCGGCGTCGTGCGGATCTCGAAGTGCAGGTGCGGACCGCTCGAGTTACCGGTGTTGCCGGACTTGGCTATGTGCTGGCCGGTCTTCACGACCTGGCCGATCTTCACGTCGATGCGCGACAGGTGGGCGTACTGGGAGTACGTGCCGTTGCCGTGCTTGATGACGATGGCGTTGCCGTAGGCGGGGCCGTCACCGGCGCCGTTGCCGCCGGCCTTGACGACGGTGCCGCCGTGGGCGGCCACGACATTGGTGCCGATCGGCACGGCGAAGTCCTGGCCGCTGTGCTTGTGCGCCCACATGCCGCCGTTCTGGGCGAACTTGGCGCTGAGCGCGTACTTCTTGACCGGGTCCACCCAGGAGGCCGCCTTCTTCTTGGCGGCGGCCTTCTTGGCGCTCGCGGAGGCCTTCTCGGCCTTCGCCGCCTTCGCCTGCGCCGCGGCCTGGGCCTCGACGGCGTTGGCGACGGTGGAGGTGCCGGAGGCCGCCGTGGTGCCGCTGGCGGCCGCGACCCCTGCTCCCAGTGCGACCGAGGCTCCGAGGCCGGCGGCCATCACGGCGGCGCGGGTGCGGACGGTGGTCGTACGGGAGGAGCGGGGGGACGTGACACGCGAGAACATTCGAACCTCATGGGGACGGGAACACAGGAACGCCCCTCGGGGGTGCTGGCGGATGCACAGGCACTCACCGGGCGGGCTCCACATTGGTAACCCGCCGGGCCGTACCAGCACAAAGGTGTGATCTACGACCCTATCTAGTACTTCAGCGTGAAACTTCCTGAGTCACTACAGACCAGCTATTACGGACAAAACCAGCTCAGAGCCCTGCATACAGCCCACCACTCCAGTGCGATCTGTCCGTTTTCTTAGTTCTTGCGGCGTCGACTATTCCGCGTAGTACCGGCCAAATGACCTGTGCGGCACGTCACCGGAGGCCATGATCGACAGGCCGGTGGATGTGACCCGGGCTACTCCGTTTCCGGTTAACCCACCCCTCGCACAAGGGCGTTCAGTCACCCCCGATCGTGGCCGAGGCCACACGGATCGGGCCCTTCACGTGGCACTACTCGCCAGTAACCCAAACGTTGCCGTCCCGCCACTTGCCCAGGCGAGCATGCACGCGTCAACTTTGGTGCCGTCAGGCATCCGCGCAGTTCATGAGAGGACCCCACCCCCCATGACCGAACAGAACGGACAGACCAGACAGGGCGGCCGGACGGACCGCGCGGGGCGGTCCGGGCGCACCCGGCGGCGCGCCCTCGGCACCGCCGCCGTCACGACGGCCGCACTGGCCGTGGCCGTCATCCCGGCCGACGCGGCCCCCGCCGCCCCTACGGCCTCCACGGCCGCCGCCGCAGACGTCGACTACACCACCTGGCAGCGGGACTGCCGGGCCGTGATGGACCAGGCGCTGCCCTATCTGAAGGCGCGGATCGCCGACGCCGCCCCCGGCGAGAAGCAGGCGATCGTCCTCGACATCGACAACACGTCCCTGGAGACCGACTTCGGCTTCAGCTATCCGCAGCCCGCGAACCGTCCGGTCCTGGAGGCCGCCCGGTACGCCCAGGAGCACGGCGTCGCCCTCTTCTTCGTGACCGCCCGGCCGGGCATCATCCAGGCGCCCACCGAGTGGAACCTCGACCACGCCGGCTACGAGTCCTCCGGCCTCTACGTCCGCGGCTTCCTCGACCTGTTCCGCGACGTGGCCGAGTACAAGACCGCGCAGCGCGCGAACATCGAGTCGAAGGGCTACACGATCATCGCCAACATCGGCAACACGCCCACCGACCTGTCGGGCGGCCACGCCGAGAAGACCTTCAAGCTTCCGGACTACGACGGCCAGTTGTCCTGACCCCCGATAGGCTCCCCGCGTCGACCTACCACGGGGGTGGCGCATGGAACCGGCGGTGCTCGGCGGGAAGTTGGCGTCCTCCCTGGTCGCCCCGCTGGTGAAGAAGCTGTTCGTGACGGACGGGCCGGGCGCCGGGCTGACCGACAGGCCCGTCCGGCTGACCCGTCTGGTGTCCTTCCGGGGCGAGCGGCGCCACCTCGGCGAGGCAGAGGTGGCCAGGCTCGCCGGGCGGCTGGTCGGAACGGCCCTCGACTCCCCCGGCGAGCCGCCCTTCGCGGGCGACGAGGCGGACGCCGTCACCCACGCCCTGACGGCCCGTCTGACGGCCCTCGGCGACCTGGACATGGACGACGTCCAGGCGGTCCGGCTCGGCCACCGGGAGCTGGCCGCCCAGCTGCGCCGGCACGCCCCCGGCGCCGGTGACGGCCTGTCCACCGACGCCGGCCACTTCCTCGACTCCGCGACGGAGTGGGCCTGCCTGCACATCCTGGAGTTCTTCACCCGACGCTCGACGTTCGTGGCGCGGACGCTGGTGGAGCAGACGCGGTCCCAGAGGGAACTGATCGCCAAGGTCGACGAGCTGATCGTCCGCACCCCGCGCCCGGACACCCGGGACACCGCGTTCGAGCGCCGGTACCTGCCGTACGTGGCCGACCGGCACAACCACCTCACCATCTACGGCCTCGACCTCCGCGACTCCCCCGACCGCTGGCCCTTGGAGGTCGCGTACCTGAGCCTGGAGGCGACCGTCGACGGGGAACCCGGCCGGGACGCCGTGCCGGGCGAGAACCCGCCGGCCCGCACCGGACGGATGCCCGCCGGCGCGGCACTCGACAAGGAACCCCGTGTGCTGCTGCGCGGCGACGCGGGCTCCGGCAAGACGACCCTGGTGCAGTGGCTGGCGGTGACCGCGGCCCGGGAGGGCACGCGCGTCCCCTTCGTCCTCCCCTTGCGCACCCTGTTCCGCACCGGCCCCCTGCCGGCCCCGTCCGCCTTCCTCAGCGCGGTCGGCTGCCCGCTGTCACCGCCGGACGGCTGGGCGGAACGTGTCCTGACGGCGGGCCGCGCACTGGTCATGATCGACGGCCTGGACGAGATCTCGCAGGCCGACCGCCATGCCACGCGTGACTGGCTGAGCGGCCTCCTCCACGCCTACCCCGGCAACCACTGGCTGCTGACCACCCGGCCCACCGCCGTGCGCGCGGACTGGCTCGCCCAGGAACGCTTCGGGGAACTCTCCCTCGCTCCGATGGGCCGGTCGGAGGTCGCCACCTTCGTCCACCGCTGGCACGAGGCAGCCCGCGCCCCGGAGTACGAGCAGCGGCTGCTGGACTCCCTGCGCACCAAGCGCGACCTGGCCCGCCTCGCCACCAACCCGCTGATGTGCGGCCTGATCTGCGCCCTGCATCGCGAGCGTCGCGGCTATCTCCCCACCGGCCGCAAGGAGTTGTACGACGCCGCCCTCACCATGTTGCTGGCCCGCCGCGACCGGGAGCGAGGCATGGACGCGCTGGAGCTGGGCGAGGAGGCCCAGCTCGAGCTGCTCCAACGGCTCGCCTACGCCCTGGTGCTGAGCGGGCTCACCGAGATGGAGATGGGAACCGCCGAGGGCATCGTGGAGCGCTGCCTGCCGTCGGTCGCCGCGGCGGCCGGGCAGGGCGACGCGGCGACGGTCCTGCGGACCCTCCTGCTGCGCAGCGGGCTGCTGCGCCGGCCCGAGGAAGGGGTGCTGGAATTCGTCCACCGCACCTTCCAGGACTACCTGGGCGCCCGGTACGCGGTGGAGGAGGGCCACCTGGACGTCCTGGCCGGCCACGCCCAGGACACCCGGTGGGAGGACGTCATCCGCATGGCGGTCGCCCACGCCCGTCCCGGCGAGCGTGCGGTGCTGCTGCGCCGGCTGCTGGCCCAGGACACCCCGCGGCTGACCCTGCTGGCCCTGGCCTGCCTGGAACACGCCACCGCGCTGGACCCCGCGGTGCGGGCGGAGGTGGAGACGCGGGCGGGGGCGCTGATCCCTCCCGGCTCGAAGGAGGAGGCGAAGACACTGGCCGAGGCGGGCCCCCTGGTGCTGGAGCTGCTGCCGGGCCCGGAGGGCCTGACGGACGCGGAGGCCCACGGGGTGACGGTGACGGCCTCGCTGCTCGCGGAGTACGAACCGGACGGGAGCCTCGCCGTGCTGCGCCGGTACCGGAAGCACCCCTCGCTTGACGTGCGGCGCCAGCTGGTGGGGACCTGGGAACGGTTCGAGGCACGGGAGTACGCCGTCGAGGTGCTGGAGCACCTGGACCGGACGGGCCTCACGCTGACCTGCGCCACCGGGGCCCAGCGCACGGTCGCCGCGGGCCTGTCGCCGTGGCACCGCCTGGAGTTCCGGGGACGGCAGTGCCTCGCGGACGTCATCGCCGCGGTGACCGAACCGGATGTCGTCGAGACGCTGCGCCTGCTGTACAACCCGGGGGCGGGCGATCTGGGTCCGCTCACTGCCTTTCCCTCGCTGCGGCGGCTGGTGGTGATCGACTGCTGGTCCGCGCGCGGATTCGGGCGGCTCGCGGGGCTGCCGCTCCACCAGCTCGTCGTCGGCCGGGTCGCCGACGTCGACGGCCTGCGGCGGCTGGACTCGCTCCGCCTGCTGTCGCTGACGCACCCCGTGGCCGGAAGGTGTCTGACGGACGTCCTGCCCGCCGCCGCTCCCTTGGACTTCCTCTTCCTGGGCCGCGGCACGACGGACGAGACCGGGCTGCGCGGCCTGTCCCACTGGGTCCGGCTGAAGGTGCTCAGCCTGGCCCCCACGGCGCCGCTGACCGCGGACGACTGGGCCGAGGTCGGCCGGCTTCCGCTGCTGACCCGGCTCCAGCTGAACGCGCGCCTCTTCCGGGACGGACTCGGACCCATGCCGGTCCTGCCCGGGATCACCGAGCTCCGTCTGGCCGAACTCCGGGGTGGCGAGGACTTCTCCATGCTGCCGTCGCGCCTGCCCGGCGTCCGCGTCGTCGACGTCCAGGGCGCCCCGGGGCCCCGCCCCGACGCCGCCGCCTTCAGGGCTCTCTTCCCGGGCGCCGAGGTGACGGTGAGCGACCGCTGACACGGCGAAGGGGCCGCTCCGGGACCGAAGTCCCGGAGCGGCCCCTTCACAGGCTCACCCCGGAGGGCTACGCCTCCTTGCTCAGGTTCGGGCCGGCGCCGCCGGCCGCCTGCTCGATCGGCGGGACGTCGGGGAGGGCCGACTTCTCCTCACCCCGGAAGGTGAAGGTCTTGGCCTCGCCCTCGCCCTCGGTGTCCACGACCACGATGTGACCGGGACGCAGCTCGCCGAAGAGGATCTTCTCCGACAGCGAGTCCTCGATCTCGCGCTGGATGGTTCGGCGCAGCGGCCGGGCGCCCAGCACGGGGTCGTAGCCCTTCTTGGACAGCAGCTCCTTGGCGGACTGGGAGAGCTCGATGCCCATGTCCCGGTCCTTCAGGCGCTCGTCCACCTTGCCGATCATCAGGTCGACGATCGCGAGGATGTCGTCCTGGGTCAGCTGCGGGAAGACGACCACGTCGTCGACGCGGTTGAGGAACTCGGGGCGGAAGTGCTGCTTGAGCTCGTCCGACACCTTGTTCTTCATGCGCTCGTAGTTGGTCTTCGTGTCGCCCGCGGCGGCGAAGCCCAGGTTGAAGCCCTTGGAGATGTCCCGGGTGCCGAGGTTGGTCGTCATGATGATGACCGTGTTCTTGAAGTCCACGACCCGGCCCTGGGAGTCGGTCAGGCGACCGTCCTCCAGGATCTGCAGCAGCGAGTTGAAGATGTCCGGGTGGGCCTTCTCGACCTCGTCGAAGAGGACGACCGAGAACGGCTTGCGGCGCACCTTCTCCGTCAGCTGGCCGCCCTCCTCGTAGCCCACGTAACCGGGGGGCGAACCGAAGAGACGGGAGACCGTGTGCTTCTCGCTGAACTCCGACATGTCGAGGGAGATCAGCGCGTCCTCGTCACCGAAGAGGAACTCGGCGAGCGCCTTGGACAGCTCGGTCTTACCGACACCGGACGGACCGGCGAAGATGAACGAGCCACCCGGACGCTTCGGGTCCTTCAGGCCGGCACGGGTACGCCGGATCGCCTTCGAGAGCGCCTTGACGGCGTCCTTCTGGCCGATGACCCGCTTGTGGAGCTCGTCCTCCATGCGCAGCAGGCGGGACGACTCCTCCTCCGTGAGCTTGAAGACCGGAATGCCGGTGGCGGTCGCGAGGACCTCGGCGATCAGCTCGCCGTCGACCTCGGCGACGACGTCCATGTCGCCGGCCTTCCACTCCTTCTCCCGCTTGGCCTTGGCGGCGAGGAGCTGCTTCTCCTTGTCGCGCAGGGAGGCGGCCTTCTCGAAGTCCTGCGAGTCGATCGCGGACTCCTTGTCGCGGCGGACGCCGGCGATCTTCTCGTCGAACTCGCGGAGGTCCGGCGGCGCGGTCATCCGGCGGATGCGCATCCGGGAACCGGCCTCGTCGATCAGGTCGATCGCCTTGTCCGGCAGGAAGCGGTCCGAGATGTAGCGGTCGGCGAGCGTCGCCGCCTGGACGAGGGCCTCGTCCGTGATGGAGACGCGGTGGTGGGCCTCGTAGCGGTCGCGCAGACCCTTGAGGATCTCGATCGTGTGCGGCAGCGACGGCTCCGCGACCTGGATGGGCTGGAAGCGGCGCTCGAGGGCCGCGTCCTTCTCCAGGTGCTTGCGGTACTCGTCCAGCGTGGTGGCACCGATGGTCTGCAGCTCACCGCGGGCCAGCATCGGCTTGAGGATGCTCGCGGCGTCGATGGCGCCCTCGGCGGCACCCGCACCGACCAGCGTGTGCAGCTCGTCGATGAACAGGATGATGTCGCCGCGGGTGCGGATCTCCTTGAGGACCTTCTTCAGGCGCTCCTCGAAGTCACCGCGGTAACGGGAGCCGGCGACCAGCGCGCCCAGGTCCAGGGTGTAGAGGTGCTTGTCCTTGAGGGTCTCGGGCACCTCGCCCTTGACGATGGCCTGCGCGAGGCCCTCGACGACGGCGGTCTTGCCGACGCCGGGCTCACCGATCAGCACCGGGTTGTTCTTGGTACGGCGGGACAGCACCTGCATGACCCGCTCGATCTCCTTCTCGCGCCCGATGACCGGGTCGAGCTTGGACTCACGAGCGGCCTGGGTGAGGTTCCGGCCGAACTGGTCGAGGACCAGGGACGTCGAGGGGGTGCCCTCGGCAGGCCCGCCGGCGGTGGCGGTCTCCTTGCCCTGGTAACCGGAGAGCAGCTGGATGACCTGCTGCCGCACCCGGTTCAGATCTGCGCCCAGCTTGACCAGGACCTGGGCGGCGACGCCCTCGCCCTCGCGGATCAGGCCGAGCAGGATGTGCTCCGTGCCGATGTAGTTGTGACCCAGCTGAAGGGCCTCGCGGAGCGACAGCTCCAGGACCTTCTTGGCACGGGGGGTGAAGGGGATGTGACCCGACGGGGCCTGCTGGCCCTGCCCGATGATCTCCTCCACCTGCTGGCGGACCGCCTCGAGCGAAATCCCGAGGCTCTCAAGGGCCTTGGCGGCGACACCCTCACCCTCGTGGATCAGGCCCAGGAGGATGTGCTCGGTGCCGATGTAGTTGTGGTTGAGCATCCGGGCTTCTTCCTGAGCCAGGACGACAACCCGCCGCGCGCGGTCGGTGAACCTCTCGAACATCGTTAATCGCTCCTCAGAGCGGTCAGGCAGTAAGGGGAACTTCCCCTCCCTGTCCTTCCGCAGCTTAGTCCCGCAAGCGGGGACCGCTCATTCCAACTGCCGACACCGTCGATGGCCTCCTGACCCCTGACGCCGACATCTGCCACAACCCGATGGTGCGAGACGATGTTCCCGCAGGCCAGGCACTTACCCCGCTCGCCAGTACGCCGATGGCGAACGTGAGACGGCCCGATCTGCGTGTCGCCCCCTCCCACTAGGGATGTCTTACCCGCTGGGACTGACACTCCATGCCGCGCACACCGGTTCCCTCCGCTACGGGCGAACAACCTTGCGCCTCTCCACACCCCCGCGCGCCCCCGTTTCCCGTACCGAACGCATCCGTCCGACCACTCAGCGTAACCCGAGCGGCTTTTCGGCGGTTGCTTGTGGCATGGCCGGCGTCCTGCCCACGACCTCCACGGTGCCGTTCCCCCGCCGACCGCTCGAAGCGAGCGGGGCGTGGGAGCGGGTGCGGTCGTGGTACGAGAGCGGGCTCGGCTGGCCGACGGCTCCCGGAGTCCCCGTACGGCTTCGCACGGGCGTCCGTTTCGACGTCATCGACGTCCCGGCCGATGCCGGTCACGCGGCGCTGCGGCGCCAGGAACGCGAGTTTCCCGTGGCGCTGCGGGGCGAGCGGATGCTGCTGCTGGTGGCCGTGGGCGGCGCGGACGAGCTGCCCGGGCTGTTGGACTGGCTGGAGTGGGGCTCCCTGACGCTCGACCTGCGGGCGGTCGGCGCGGGCGGCCTCGTGGACGCGCCCCTGCCTCCGGAGTGTGATCCCCCGTCGTCGCCACCGTGGCCTGCGGGCCGGGACGCTTCGCAGGGGGCCGCCGTATGGCTGCGGCCCCCCGGGACGGACGGCGAGGCCGAGGCCTCGCTGCCGACGCTGTCGGCCCTGGGGGGCGCCGGGACCGCCCCCGATCTCGCACGGCTGGTGCACACGCTGGCGACGCAGTGCCACCGGCTCCGGCTCTCCCGGGCGCGACGCTGAGGGCTTGCTCGCCGAGGGCGTGCGGGCCGGGAGCGGGCGGGCCGGGCGTGTGCGGGCCGGGTCGGTGACGTGTGCCGCGATCAGCCGTTGGCCTCTTCGTACGCCTGACGGATCGCCGCGGGCACCCGGCCGCGGTCGTTGACCTCGTGGCCGTTCTCCTTCGCCCACGCGCGGATCGCCGCGGTGTCCTGGCTGCCGCCCGAGGAGGCGCGCGTCTTGCCGCGCCCGCCCGAAGCACGGCCCCCGGTCCGACGGCCGCCCTTGACGTAGGGCTCGAGAAGACCACGGAGCTTGTCCGCGTTGGCGGTGGTGAGATCGATCTCGTACGTCTTGCCGTCCAGCGCGAACGTCACCGTCTCGTCCGCCTCGCCGCCGTCGAGGTCATCGACAAGAAGGACCTGAACCTTCTGTGCCACCGGATTTCCTTTCATCGATAACGTGAGGGCCGGGATGCGTGGGGTCCGCCGGGATCCGCCGTATCGCCGTCCCTTGTTATATGCAGTACTGCAGTACGCCGGAAAGCAAACCGCTTTTGCCGGAAAAACACAAACCCCCGGCGGGAACCCGCAGGACCTCTCCGGCCCGGAAAGGTGCGCGTTTCGGACATAGGGAACCCGCGTGCGGTCCGTCGGCGGAATAAACCTGGCGAGGGGCTTGCCTACGGGGCGTCCCTTGGACGCTTCCGGCGTTCGGTCACAGATGCAGAAGCATCCGGCTGTTGCCGAGGGTGTTCGGTTTCACTCGTTCGAGACCGAGGAACTCCGCTACGCCCTCGTCATAGGAACGCAGTAGCTCGGCGTAGACATCGGTGTCCACCGGTGTCTCCCCGATCTCCACGAAGCCGTGCTTGCTGAAGAAGTCCACTTCGAAGGTGAGACAGAAAACGCGGCGAACGCCCAGCCGGCGTGCGGTGTCCAGCAACTTCTCCAGCAACCGGTGCCCGACGCCGGCCCCCTTCAGGCCCGGCTTCACCGCGAGAGTCCGGACTTCCGCGAGGTCTTCCCACATCACGTGCAGGGCGCCACAGCCGGCCACCTCGGCGTTGTCGTCCCGTTCCGCGACCCAGAACTCCTGGATGCTCTCGTAAAGCGTCACCATCGCTTTGTCGAGCAGGATGCGGTCGCGGACGTACTCGTCGAGGAGCCGGCGTACGGCCGGGACATCGCTGGTGCGGGCCCGCCGGACGGTGATGGCAATTGACATGTGGGGACGCTATCGCTCGCCGGTGCCGGTCACGGAGCCGGGGCCCGGCGCGGGTGTTTCCGGGCCCTGCACGATGCGGATGGCGTCCCTGAGCGCCTCGCGCTGTTCCTCGCTCATCATGCCGAAGAAGGCGATGAGAGCGGCGGTGGCGTTGTCGCTCTGCGACCACGCGTCGTTCATCAGGGCTGCGGCGTAGGCGGCGCGGGTGGAGACCGCCTCATATCGATAGGCCCGGCCTTCGGCCTCGCGGCGGACCCAGCCCTTCTGATGGAGATTGTCCAGGACGGTCATGACGGTGGTGTACGCGATCGACCGTTCCTGTTGGAGATCTTCCAGAACTTCTCGAACGGTCACCGGGCGGTTCCACTTCCACACCCGCGTCATGACCGCGTCTTCGAGTTCTCCCAATGGGCGAGGCACGCTCCCGACAATAGTGCGGAATCGGATCGATCGGGTGCGGGGCATGCGGATTCGCGTGTTTTGGGGGTGGATGGGGGTGAAAAGGGCGTACGGCTCGTCGGCGCGGGAGCGCGGAGGAGCCGTACGGGGGTGTGCGGTGCCCTTGGGTGTGCGGGCCCTTGGGTGTGCGGGTCAGGCTTCCGGGTGTGCGGGCGTCTGGCGGGCGCCCTCCGCCCTCGCGAGGGCGGCGTCCACGGCCGCGTCCTCCTTGGTCTTGCTGGCGCCGCCCTGGGTCTTCACGATCACCCTGACGACACCGATGAAGAAGGCCGCCATGACGACCGGGGGGAGGAGCGCGGAGACGTAGTCCATGGATCCAGGGTAGCCAGGCCGGGTCAGCCGGCGGCGAGGTGGTGCCGGGAGCCGGCGGGGGGCGGGGTCGGCTTGCGGCGGGGGAAGACCTCGCCGGGGGTGGGGACGGGGCGTTTCGGGGTGGCCGGCGTCGCCGGGGCGGGGGTGGGGGCCGGCTTCTGCGGGGGCTTCGCGCCGGGGCGGGCGGCCGGATCCTGGTCACCGGCGCAGCGGCCGCCCGGGAGGGCGTGGAGGTGGGTGCGGGCGGCGGGGACGGTGGCGGTGGCGGTGGTGGCGGCCGCGTTCGCCGGGGGTGCGCAGCGGGTGAGGAGGGCTGCGGCGGTGGGGTTGCCGCGCAGGGCCCGGAGGGCGGCGAGGTCGTCCGCGAGGGGGGTGTGGCCGGCGCTGAGGGCCTCGTCGAGGAGGGCGAGGTAGCCGGTGACGCTGCCGGGGAGGGCGGCGCGGTACCGGGCGAGGTCGGCGAGCAGGAAGGCGCGCAGCCGGGCGCTCTCCTCCATCGCCTCGTCGAGCGACTCCGCGAGGCGGAGACAGTCCTGGACGTCCTCGGCCGAGGCGGGGCTGGGGTTCAGGGCGAGGGCGAGGGCGCGCCGGAGCACACGCAGCTCCTGAGCGCCGAACGCCATGCCGCCTCGGGATCCGTATGGCGTGGGCATGCGGCGACGATACGCGCTAATCAGACAAACTTGGCATAACGGGTGGGTGTGGCGCGGGGGACCCACCCGGATGCGGTGGCCTCCGGCGGTTGTGTGGCGCCGTGCGCGGTGCCTGCGGTGACCTCCGGTGGTTGTGTGGCGCCGTGCGCGGTGCCTGCGGTGGCCTGTGCGGGTTCGGTGGGGGTGCGTGTAGCGCGTTCGGTCCGGTGGTGGGTCGGGGCCGCGCCGGGGGGTGTCCGTCCTCGGAACGGCGCGAAATCGGTTACCTGGCAGCAGGCGGGGCGTTGACGCGCCAACCGCTGCGGGCGGACACCCCCCGACACGGCCCCTTCTCGCCGTACGCGACTGACGGCCGCAATCCCACTGAGCTGCGGGCAGTCGTGCCTCCCCCAGTGCCTGAAGGGCCTGGGAGGTACCCCCAGGGGCGATGGGGGTCCCCCCGCTCTGGGGAGGCACCCCCGCAGCACCGGGCCGCGTCACCCGCCCCCGCCCAGCAACCGCGCCGGGCACCCCGGCAACACGGGGAACCAGAGCGCCCACTCGCGCCGGGCACCCCCGCTACATGCGGGACACGTTGCGTTCGTAGACCAGTCGGAGACCGATCAGCGTCAGCCACGGCTCGTGTTCGTCGATGACCGACGACTCGCCCAGCACCATCGGCGCCAGTCCCCCCGTCGCGATGACCGTCACGTCGTCGGGGTCGGTCGCCAGCTCGCGGGCCATGCGGTTGACCACCCCGTCCACCTGGCCCGCGAAGCCGTAGACGATCCCGGACTGCATCGCCTCGACCGTGTTCTTGCCGATCACGCTGCGCGGCCGCGCCACCTCGATCTTGCGGAGCTGCGCGCCCTTGACGCCGAGCGCCTCGACGGAGATCTCGATGCCGGGGGCGATGACGCCGCCGACGTACTCCCCGCGCGCGCTCACCGCGTCGAACGTAGTCGCCGTGCCGAAGTCCACGACGATCGCCGGGCCGCCGTAGAGCTCGACCGCGGCGACCGCGTTGATGATGCGGTCGGCGCCGACCTCCTTGGGGTGGTCGGTGAGGATCGGGACGCCGGTCTTGACGCCCGGTTCGACCAGGACCGCGGGGACGTCGCCGTAGTAGCGGCGGGTGACCTCGCGGAGTTCGTGCAGGACCGAGGGGACGGTCGCGCAGATGGCGATGCCGTCGATGCCGTCGCCCAGTTCGCCGCCGAGGAGCGGGTGCATGCCCATCAGGCCCTGGAGGAGGACCGCCAGCTCGTCGGCCGTGCGGCGCGAGTCCGTGGAGATGCGCCAGTGCTCGACGATGTCCTCGCCGTCGAAGAGGCCCAGGACGGTGTGCGTGTTGCCTACGTCGATGGTCAGCAGCATGCCTCTACTCCGCTTCCCGCAGGTCGAGGCCGATGTCCAGGATCGGGGAGCTGTGGGTGAGGGCGCCCACGGCGAGGTAGTCGACGCCCGTGTCGGCGTACGCCTTGGCGTTGTCGAGGGTGAGGCGGCCGGAGGCCTCCAGGGCGGCGCGGCCGTCGACGAGGGCCACCGCCTCCTCGCACTCGCCCGGCGTGAAGTTGTCCAGCAGGATCAGGTCGGCGCCGGCGTCCAGGACCTCGCGCAGCTGGTGGAGCGTGTCGACCTCGACCTCGATGGGGACGTCCGGGAAGCGCTCGCGGACCGCCTGGAAGGCCGCCGCCACGCCGCCCGCGGCGACCACGTGGTTGTCCTTGACCAGGGCCGCGTCCGAGAGGGACATGCGGTGGTTGACGCCACCGCCGCAGCGGACCGCGAACTTCTCCAGGGAGCGCAGGCCCGGGGTCGTCTTGCGGGTGTCCCGGACGCGGGTCTTCGTGCCTTCGAGGACGTCCTCCCACGCGCGCGTGGCGGTCGCGATACCCGACAGGCGGCACAGGAGGTTGAGCGCGCTGCGTTCGGCGGTGAGGAGGTCGCGGGTGCGGGTGGTGACCGTCAGGAGCCTCTGGCCGGGCTCCACCCGGTCGCCGTCCGCCACGTGGCGTTCCACTTCGAACTCGTCCGTCGCGACGATCGACAGGACCGCCTCGGCGACCCTGAGGCCGGCCACGACGCCCGCCTCGCGCGCGGTGAAGTCGGCGGTGGCCACCGCGTCCTCGGGGATGGTCGCGACCGTCGTCACGTCCACGCCGTGGGCCAGGTCCTCCTGGAGGGCGACGTTCGCGATGTCCTCGACCTCCACGGGGTCGAGGCCGGAGTCCAGCAGGAGGGCGGCGAGCGCGGGGTCGAGGCCGCACTCCAGGTAGGTCTCGTCGTCGGTGTCCGAGCCGCAGGCGCAGCCGTCGCCGCAGCCTCCGCCGGAGGCGAGGGGAAGGTCGTGGGTGTTCACTGTCGTCACTGCTCCTGGGGGCGCTGCGCCGGCTGGGGGCTCGGGGTGGTCGGGGGGAATTCTGGCGTGTCCGTGGTGTGCACGGCGAGGCTGCGGTCCGGGTTCAGCCGTACGACGATGTGGCGGCGCCACGTCGTGTCGTCGCGGTCCGCGTGGTCCTCGCGCCAGTGGCAGCCCCGCGTCTCCGCACGCCGCGCCGCCGCGGCGACCAGGACGCGGGCCACGCACAGGAGGTTCGTCGCCTCCCAGGTGTCGACGCCCGGCTCGGCCGTCTTGCCGTTCTCCCGCAGGGCGTCGCGGGCCTCGGCGTGCAGGTCGTGGAGGCGGTCGGCGGCGCGGGTGAGGGAGTCGGCCGAGCGCAGGACGCCGGCGCCGTCGGTCATGATCCGCTGGACGGCGAAGCGGGCCTCCGGCGGGAGGAGGGGGTGCGTCGGCTGGGCCGTGTGCGGCAGCGGGGCGGGCACGCGCGCGTGGAGCGTGCCGTCGGCGTGGCCCGCCGCGACGTCGGTGGCGATGCGCTCGGCGTAGACCAGGCCCTCCAGGAGGGAGTTCGACGCGAGGCGGTTGGCGCCGTGCACGCCCGTGCAGGCGACCTCGCCGCACGCGTAGAGGCCGGGGACCGTGGTGCGGCCCGAGGGGTCGGTGCGGACGCCGCCGGAGGCGTAGTGGGCGGCCGGGGCGACCGGGATCGGCTCGGTGACCGGGTCGATGCCGTGGGCGCGGCAGGCGGCGAGGATGGTCGGGAAGCGGTGCTCCCACATCTCGGCGCCGAAGTGGCGGGCGTCGAGGTACATGTGCTCGGCGCCCTTCTCCTGCATGCGGCGCGTGATGCCCTTGGCGACGATGTCCCGGGGGGCGAGCTCCGCGAGTTCGTGCTGCCCCGTCATGAAGCGCGTGCCGTCCGCGTCCACCAGGTGGGCGCCCTCGCCGCGTACCGCCTCCGAGACGAGGGGCTGCTGGCCCTCCGCGTCCGCGCCGAGGAAGAGGACCGTGGGGTGGAACTGGACGAACTCGAGGTCGCTCACCTCGGCGCCCGCGCGCAGGGCGAGCGCCACGCCGTCGCCGGTGGAGACGGACGGGTTCGTCGTGGCCGAGAAGACCTGGCCCATGCCGCCGGTGGCGAGGACCACGGCGGGCGCGTGGACGGCGCCGACGCCGTCGTGCTGGCCCTCGCCCATGACGTGCAGGGTGACGCCCGCGGTGCGGCCTTCGGCGTCCGTGAGGAGGTCCAGGACGAGGGCGTTCTCGACGGTGCGGATCCCCCGCGCACGGACCGCCTCGACGAGTGCGCGGGAGATCTCCGCGCCCGTGGCGTCGCCGCCCGCGTGGGCGATGCGGCGGCGGTGGTGGCCGCCCTCGCGGGTGAGGGCGATCCCGCCCTCGGACGACTCGTCGAAGTGCGCGCCGGTCGCGATGAGCCGGCGTACGGCGTCGGGGCCCTCGGTGACCAGGATGCGCACGGCCTCCGGGTCGCAGAGGCCCGCGCCGGCCACCAGGGTGTCGTCGAGGTGCTGCTCGGGGGTGTCGCCCTCACCGAGGGCGGCGGCGATGCCGCCCTGGGCCCAGCGGGTGGAGCCGTCGTCGAGGCGGGCCTTGGTGACGACGACCGTGTTCAGGCCGGCGGCCTCGCAGCGCAGCGCGGCGGTGAGGCCGGCGACGCCGGAGCCGACGACCACGACGTCCGCCGTGAGGGCCCAGCCGGGTGCGGGGGCGTGCAGTCGTATGCCTGTGCTGGTCACGAGGCGGCTCCGAAGGTGAGGGGGGCGTTGTCGATCAGCCGGGTCGCGCCGACCCGGGCGGCGACGGCGAGGACGGCCTCGCCGGTGTGGTCGTCGCCGATCTCGGTGAAGTCGGACGGGTCGACCAGGGCGAGGTAGTCGAGCTCCAGCGGCGGGTCCAGGCGGGCGGCGTCGTCCAGGACCAGGCGGGCGGCGGCGAGGACGGCCGTGGCACCGCCCGGTGCGGAGGTGGCGACGGCGTGCGCGTCGGCCGCCGCCCGGGACTCGCCGAGGGCGCTGAGGGCCTCGGCACGCGCGCGCGTGGCGGGCACTTCGCGGGCCCGCGCGCGCAGCGCCTCCTGGGCGGCGTGCCGGTCGAGGCCGGCGAACAGGGCCTGGGAGAGAGCGAGCGCGGTGCGGCGCTCCCGGGGCGAGAGGTAGCGGTTGCGGCTGGAGAGGGCCAGGCCGTCGTCCTCGCGCACGGTGGGCACGCCCACGATCTCCACGCCGAAGTTCAGGTCGCGGACCATGCGGCGGATCAGGGCGAGCTGCTGGGCGTCCTTCTGGCCGTACAGGGCGAGGTCGGGGCGGGTGAGGTGGAGCAGCTTGGCGACGACGGTGAGCATGCCGTCGAAGTGGCCGGGGCGGGAGGCGCCCTCCAGGCGTTCGCCCATGGGGCCCGCCGTGACGCGGACCTGGGGCTCGCCGCCCGGGTAGACCTCGTCGACGGACGGGGCGAAGACGACGTCCGCGCCCGCCTGCCCGGCGAGCTCCAGGTCGGCGTCCAGGGTGCGCGGGTAGCGGTCCAGATCCTCGCCGGCGCCGAACTGGAGCGGGTTGACGAAGACGGTGACGACGACTTCGCCGTCGGGGCCGGCGATGCGGCGTGCCGTGCGGATCAGGGTGGCGTGGCCCTCGTGCAGGGCGCCCATGGTCATCACGACGGCCCGGCGCCCGTGACGTACGCGCGCGTGCAGTTCGTCCGCGGTGCGCAGCAAGGTGGTGGTCATCGGGCGTCTCCCTCGGTGCCGTCGGTGCCGTCGGTGCCGTCGGTGGAGTCCGTGCCGCCGGCTCCGGCCGGGCCGCTTCCGTCGGCGAGTACCCCGAGGAGGTCCTCGGCGAGTTCGGGCTTGAGCAGCCCGTGGTCCAGGGCGCGGTCCGCCGTCGCGCGGGCCATCGCCACGTATCCGGCGACGGCCTGCGGGGCGTGTGCGCGCAGTTCCACGATGTGCGCGGCGACCGTGCCCGCGTCCCCGCGCGCGACGGGCCCGGTCAGCGCCGCGTCGCCGGAGCGCAGGGCGTTGTCGAGGGCGGCGCCCAGCAGCGGGCCCAGCATCCGGTCGGGGGCCTCCACACCGGCGGTGCGCAGCAGCTCCATGGACTGGGCGACCAGGGTGACGAGGTGGTTGGCGCCGAGGGCCAGCGCCGCGTGGTACAGCGGGCGCTTGTCCTCGGCGATCCACTCCGGCTCGCCGCCCATCTCGATGACCAGGGCCTCGGCGGCCAGCCGCAGTTCCTCGGGCGCGGTGACGCCGAAGGAGCAGCCGGCCAGGCGCTGGACGTCGACGGGGGTGCCGGTGAAGGTCATCGCCGGGTGCAGGGCGAGCGGCAGGGCGCCGGCCCGCAGGGCGGGGTCGAGGACCTTCGCGCCGTAGCGCCCTGAGGTGTGCGCGAGCAGCTGGCCCGGGCGCACCGCGCCGGTCTCGGCGAGCCCCGTCACCAGGCCGGGCAGCGCGTCGTCGGGGACGGTCAGCAGCACCAGTTCGGCGTGCCGGAGGACCTCGGCGGGCGTCATGAGCGGCACGTCGGGGAGCAGGGCGGCGGCACGTCGCCTGGAGGCGTCGGAGACTCCGGAGACGGCCACCGGGCGGTGCCCGGCGAGCTGGAGGGCCGCGGCCAGCGCGGGGCCCACCCGGCCGGCGCCGACGACGCCTACGGCGAGCCGCGCGGGGCGGTCCTTGGGGTCTGGCTGTGGGGTTGTGTTCACGCGACGGCGGCCTTCCCGTTCCAGTCCGCTCGGGGTACCGGACGATTTCTCGTCATGTTAACGCTATCCGTCCCGCGAGCGTCCGGTCGTCCACAGGCTGTGGGCTTTCGCACCGCCCGGCGCCCCTCACTCCGGGTGTGTACGCGACGCGTGCGGAAACCCCGGTGACCCCGCCGGTTCCCGCACGGCATGATCCCGGCATGACTGCCACAGGGGAGAACGCGGACCAGGCGAAGACGGCGGAGGAGCCGGAGCAGCAGGCGGAGCGGCACCGGCGTACGCGTGAGCGGCGCGTGGCCGTCCATCGCGGCGCGCAGCGCCTGCTCGCCCGGCCGGGCTACACCACCACGCTCCGGGAGCGCATCGCCCTGCTCGACGGCGCCGGGGAGCTTCACGACCTGGACGAGCCGTCGGACGTCTACGGCAACGGTGTCGTGACGGCGCTGGAGGAGCGGACGGCCGCCCTGCTCGGCCACGAGGCCGCGGCCTTCTTCCCGACCGGCACCATGGCCCAGCAGGTGGCGCTGCGCTGCTGGGCGGGCCGCACCGGCAACCCGGTCGTCGCCCTGCACGGGCTCGGCCATCCCGAGGTGCACGAGCGGAACGCCTTCAGCCGGGTCAGCGGCCTGCGCCCGGTACGGCTGTCCGGCGAGCCCCGGCAGCCGGCCGCCGACGAGGTGCGTGACTTCGGGGAGCCGTTCGGGGCGCTGATGCTGGAGCTGCCGCTCAGGGACGCCGGGTATCTGCTGCCCACGTGGGAGGAGCTGACCGAGGTGGCCGAGGCGGCCCGGGAGCGCGACGCGGTCGTGCACTTCGACGGGGCCCGCCTGTGGGAGACCACCGTGCACTTCGGCCGACCGCTGGACGAGATCGCGGGCCTCGCGGACAGCGTGTACGTCTCGTTCTACAAGTCGCTCAAGGGCTACGGCGGTGCCGCCCTGGCCGGTCCCCGGACGCTGGTGGAGGAGGCCAGGGCGTGGCGGCACCGGTACGGCGGCAATGTGTTCCAGCAGTTCCCCACGGCCCTCTCCGCGCTGGCCGGACTGGAGCACGAGCTGCCCCGGCTGCCCGAGTACGTGCGGCACGCGCGCGTGGTGGCCGCCGCGCTGCGCGAGGGCTTCGCCGCGGCCGGGCTGCCGTGGGCGCGGGTGCACCCCGAGGTACCGCACACCCACGAGTTCCAGGTCTGGCTGCCGTACGACGCCGATGTCCTCGGGGAGATCGCGCTCCGGCAGGGCGAGGAGACGGGGACCCTGCTCTTCGGCCGGCCGTGGGACGAGACGGGTCCGGGCATCGCCGTCACCGAGGTCGGGGTGGAGGCGGCCGGTCTGGAGTGGACGGCCGCCGACGTGCGGGCCGCGGTCGCGGACTTCGCCGCGCGCCTGCCCCGGTGAGCGGCTCACCCGTTCCGTCCTCGCTCAGCCGGCGGCACGCGCCCGCGGAGTCCGCCACCGGCGCAGGGCCCGCCGCACGCGGCCGTGCGCCGGGCGGCCGGCCAGGACCCTGCGGAAGCGGCGGCGGTCGCCCCACGCGCGGAGGACCTGCCGGTCGTGGGTGCCGGGCGCGGGCGGTGCGGGCTCGCCGAGCTGCCGGGCGCGGTAGGTGTCGAGGAGGTACTGCTGCGTGATGCTCATGGCGGATCGCCTCTTCGGGCACGACGGCTGACGGTTCGGTGTGCGGGCTCCGCGGCTGCCCGGGTGGCCCAGAGTGCTCCCCCGCCCCGGCGGTGTCGTGCAGATTGACGGCGGCGGTCAAACGACGAGGGCGTTGTCGGTGGGGGCGTGCACCATGGGGGCATGAGCGTGCGCATCGACATCGCGGGGCTGCGGCCGGAGAGGGTCGCCGTCGTGCCCTCACCCCTGGCCGAACTGTGCATGGCGCTGCACGCGCTGTCCGAGCCGGCCCATCACCCGGGGCTCCAGGGCTGGGTGACCGGGGTCACCGCCCGGCTCGACTCGCACCTGGCCGACCGGATGTGCGAGGCCGACTTCCTGTGGCGGACGACGTTCTCGGACCTGTTCCTGCCGTTCGCCGGCCTCGGCCGCAGCACGCTGCCCGGCGGCACCCTCGCCGAGGACCTGGACCTGCTGGACAAGCTGTCGGACGAGCAGTTCGCGGACGCCGCCCTGGAGTTCACCTGCGCCATGCCGTACGGCGTCCAGGGCGCCTCCGTGCTCGCGGACGCCGAGGTGCGCCGGCGCGCCCTGGACCTGGCCGCCGCGCGGGGGCCCCGGCAGCTGCGCTTCAGTGAGCGGCTGCTGGCCGACCCGCCCCGGATCCGGGCCTGGCTGCGCCAGTTCCTGCACGACTGCGACGAGGCGTTCTTCGCGGACGCCTGGTCCCGGCTGCGCCACCAGCTCACGGCCGACGCCCGCCACAAGACCGACCTGCTGCGGCGCCGGGGCCTGGCCGAGGCGCTGGCCGCGGTGTCCCCGGCGGTGGCGCTGGACGAGGCGGCCGGCGTGATCACGATCGACAAGCTGGGCGACGGCCGTACGGCCACGGCGGACGGCGGGCTGATGCTCCTGCCCACCGGCTTCGGCTGGCCGCACCTGTCGGTCCTGCACCGGCACGGCTGGCAGCCCGTCCTGCACTATCCCGTCGGCGCCGCCGAACCGGCCTCCCCGCCGTCGGTCGAGCAGCTCACGCTGCGGATGTCCGCGCTGTCCCACCCGGTGCGGATGCGGATCTGCCGCCATCTGGCCCGCAGCGCGTACACCACGAGCGAGCTGGCGCAGGCGCACGGCATGACGGCCCCGGAGATATCCCGGCACCTCGGGGTGCTGAAGAAGGCGGGCCTGATCACCACGCGCCGGCGCGGCCGGTACGTCCTGCACCAGCTGGACGTGACGGTGGTGGCCCGGCTGGGCAGCGACTTCCTGGAGGGTCTCCTCCGGTAGCCGCAGCCGGTCGGCGGTGGCCCGGTGCGCCGCCCGCGCGGGAAGCGTCGGCGGTCGGTCGAGGCGGATGTGCCGCGGCCCCACGCCCGCCTGCCGCAGCCGCGTGCGCAGCGCGCCCTCGTGGTCGGGCCGAGGGGTGAGTCCGGCCAGGACGGCGATCCGGTCGGCGGTCTTCGGGACGGTGGTGTGGCCCGTCCACAGGTGCTCGGCGAACTCCGCCTCGCACAGCCGCTCCAGGCAGTGGTCGAGCCGCCGCACGGCCCAGCTCTCGCGGCGCGGACCGGGGTTCCTGCCGGTGACGTGTGCCAGAAGGCGCCCGGGGCCCCGCTCGCGCAGCCGCCGCAGCACGGTCTCGAAACAAGAGCAGGCGCGGCACCCTACCGACGCCGCGCCCCGCCCCCCGCCGGGGCCCGCTCAGCCGTGTCCGCCGCCGGCCCGCACCAGCCCGGTCTCGTAGGCCAGGACCACGACCTGCACCCGGTCGCGCAGACCGAGCTTGGTCAGGATGCGGCCGACGTGCGTCTTCACGGTCGCCTCGGAGAGCACGAGCCGGGCCGCGATCTCCCCGTTCGACAGGCCCTGCGCGACCAGGACCATCACCTCGCGCTCGCGCCCGGTGAGCCGCTGGAGCTCCGTGTGCCGGGGCTCCTGGCCGGTGGCCGGCAGCATCGGCGCGAACCGGTCGAGGAGCCGGCGCGTGGTCGACGGGGCCACCACCGCGTCACCGCTGTGCACGGAGCGGATCGCCGCGAGCAGCTCGCCGGGCGGCACGTCCTTGAGCATGAAGCCGGAGGCGCCCGCCTTCAGCGCCGAGAACGCGTACTCGTCCAGGTCGAAGGTGGTCAGGATCAGCACCTTCGGCGCGTCCGGGTTCGCGCAGATCCGGCTGGTGGTCTCCACGCCGTCGAGCTTGGGCATGCGGACGTCCATCAGGACGACGTCCACGGCGGTGGAGCGCAGCACCTCGAGGGCCTCGACGCCGTCGCCCGCCTCCGCGACGACCTCCATGTCCGGCTGGGCCGCGAGCACCATCCCGAAACCGGTGCGCAGCAGCACCTGGTCGTCGACGAGCATCACGCGGATCGTCATCGGGGCCTCTTCCGTTCTCCGGCTGGGGGACGCGGCCGGAAGGTCCGGCCCGGGGGTGCGGGGGTCGTGACAGGTGTCAACGGCGTACATGCGTAAGGGGACGCGGACATCAGTGTGCGGGTTTCAGCGGCAGCAGCGCACTGATGCGGAAGCCGCCGCCCGGCCGCGGGCCCGCGTCCAGGGTGCCGCCGACCATACCGATCCGTTCCCGCATGCCGATCAGGCCGTGGCCCTGGCCGTCGAAGCCGCCCTCCTCGTACAGCTCGTGGGGGGCGCCCTTGCCGTCGTCCTCGACGAGCAGGCCGAGCCCGTCGTCGAAGTAGACGAGGCGCACGCTCGCGCCCGCGTTGGGCCCGCCGTGCTTGCGGGTGTTGGTGAGCGCCTCCTGCACGATGCGGTACGCGGTCAGCTCCACACCGCTGGGCAGCCGGCGCGGGGTGCCCTCGACCTTGAAGTCGACGGGCAGCCCGGAGGTGCGGCACTGCTCGACCAGTTCCTCGATCTGCTGGACGTCGGGCTGCGGGACGTACTCCCCGGCCTCCTGGTGCTCGCCGGTGCGCAGCACGCCGAGCAGGCGGCGCATCTCGGCGAGGGCCTGCCGGCCGGTGGAGGAGATGGTCTCCAGGGCCTTCTTCGCCTGGTCGGGGGCCGTGTCCAGGACGTAGGCGGCGCCGTCGGCCTGCACGACCATGACCGAGACGTTGTGCGCGACGACGTCGTGCAGCTCGCGGGCGATCCGGGCCCGCTCGGCGGCGACCGCGACCTTGGCCTGCGCCTCGCGCTCCTTCTCCAGCCGGGCGTTGCGCTCCTCCAGCTGCGCGAAGTAGGCGCGGCGGGTGCGGATGGAGTCGCCGAGCACCCAGGCGAGGGCGAAGGGCACCGCCTGGAAGACCGTGAGGGCGATGTTGCCCGCTATGCCGGTCTCCTCGCTGGGCCAGCGCAGCTGCGCGACGGGCGCGGCGCACAGGCCGGTGGTGAGCGCGACCCGGGAGGCCCAGCGGGCGCCGGTCGCGGCGACCGTGTAGACGATCACCAGCAGGGCGAAGTCGGCGGGCATGGTGGAGACGTCCAGCGCCAGCTGGCCCACGCCCAGGGCGAGAGCCAGCAGCAGCATCTTCTCCGGCATGCGCCGGCGCAGCGCGATCACCAGGGAGAGCAGCACCACGAACGGGACGATCAGCGCGGTGACGTCGGTCCCCCGGGCGTCCTCCTGTGGGGCCACGGACATCACGGAGATGCCGAGCAGGACAAGGGCCCAGAAGCAGTCGACCCCGGTCGGGTGTCTGCGGAGGAAGTCGTAGAGGCGCTGCACGTAACCCAGCGTAGGGAAGCAAGATAGGTGCAGGGGTCAACCGGAGGGCCGATCCGCGCCCGGCGCGCATACTCCGGAAGGTGGAGGCTCCGCTCGCCCGTACCCCTAGCCTGGGTCCGTGACGGCGAGGAAGACAGAGGCGGCGGAGGCGGCAGGGGCCGAGGGGACGGTCGGCGGCTGGCGTGGCTGGCGTGAGGCCACGGCGGACGCCCTGTACGGGCCGGCGGGGTTCTACCGCGGGCCGGAGGGCCCCGCCGGGCACTTCCGCACCTCCGTGCACGCGTCGCCGCTGTTCGCCCGGGCCGTGGCGCGGCTGTTGTGCCGGGTCGACGAGGCGCTGGGCCGGCCCGCGTCGCTCGCCTTCGTGGACATGGCCGCGGGGCGGGGCGAGCTGGTCACGGGGGTGCTGGCCGCGCTGCCCGCGGACACGGCCGCCCGCACGCGCGCGTACGCCGTCGAGGTGGCCCACCGCCCCGAGGGACTCGACCCCCGGATCGAGTGGCTGGCCGAGCCGCCGCGCGGGGTGACGGGGCTGCTGTTCGCCAACGAGTGGCTGGACAACGTCCCCGTGGACGTCGCGGAGGTGGACGCCGACGGCGTGGCACGGCGGGTGCTCGTCCGGGCCGACGGGACGGAACGGCTCGGGGAGCCGGTGGGCGGGGCGGACGCCGCGTGGCTGGCCCGCTGGTGGCCGCTGCCGGGCGAGGAGGGGCTGCGGGCCGAGATCGGGCACCCCAGGGACACCGCGTGGGCCGGCGCCGTCGCCGCCCTCGAGCGGGGTCTGGCCGTGGCCGCCGACTACGCGCACGCCCTGGCCGCCCGCCCGCCCTACGGCACGCTCACCGGCTTCCGGGAGGGCCGGGAGACGGCCCCGGTACCGGACGGCTCGTGCGACATCACGTCCCATGTGGCCCTGGACGCCTGCGCGGAGCGTGATCCGGCGCGTGCGCTCCCCCAAGCTCGGCTGCTCCCCCAGCGCGACGCCCTGCGCGCCCTCGGCGTCGCCGGCGCGCGTCCCCCGCTGGCGCTCGCCTCCACCGACCCGGCGGCCTATGTGCGCGCCCTCGCGAGCGCCTCCGAGGCCGCCGAGCTGACCGCGTCCGGCGGGCTCGGCGACTTCGTGTGGCTGCTCCAGCCGGTCGGGTCCGCCGACGTCGCCGCGCGGCTACTTGTCGATGTCGCCGACGACGAAGAACAGTGAGCCCAGGATCGCCACCATGTCCGCGACCAGCGTCCCGGGCAGCAGCTCGGTGAGTGCCTGGATGTTGTTGTAGGACGCCGAGCGCAGCTTCAGCCGGTACGGGGTCTTCTCGCCCTTGCTGACCAGGTAGTAGCCGTTGATGCCGAGCGGGTTCTCGGTCCAGGCGTACGTGTGCCCCTCGGGCGCCTTCAGCACCTTCGGGAGCCGCTGGTTGATCGGTCCCGGTTCCAGCCCGGCCAGCCGGTCCAGGCAGGCGTCGGCGAGGTCGAGGGCGTTGTGCGTCTGCTCCAGGAGGCACTCGAAGCGGGCGAGGCAGTCGCCCTCGGTGCGGGTGACGACCTTCAGGGTGTCCTGGAGCTCGCCGTAGGCCAGGTACGGCTCGTCGCGGCGCAGGTCGAAGTCGACGCCGGAGGCGCGGGCGATCGGCCCGCTGACGCCGTACGCGTGCACCGCCCCGGCGCTCAGGACGCCCACCCCGCGCGTCCGTCCCCGGAAGATCTCGTTGCCGAGCACCAGGTCGTCGAAGACGTCCATGCGCGAGCGCACGGCGGCGACGGCGGCACGCGCGCGTGCGGTCCAGCCGGCCGGCAGGTCCTCCTTGAGTCCGCCGACGCGGTTGAACATGTAGTGCATGCGCCCGCCGGAGACCTCCTCCATGACGTTCTGGAGGACCTCCCGCTCCCGGAAGGCGTAGAAGACGGGGGTGATGCCGCCCAGCTCCAGGGGGTACGAGCCCAGGAACATCAGGTGGTTCAGCACCCGGTTCAGCTCCGCGAGCAGCGTCCGGGTCCACACCGCGCGCGGGGGGACCTCCATGCCGAGCATGCGCTCGACGGCGAGGACCACGCCCAGTTCGTTGGAGAACGCGGACAGCCAGTCGTGCCGGTTGGCCAGCACGATGATCTGACGGTAGTCACGCGCTTCGAAGAGCTTCTCCGCGCCGCGGTGCATGTAGCCGATCACGGGCTCCGCGCTCGTGATGCGCTCGCCGTCCAGGACGAGCCGCAGCCGCAGCACGCCGTGCGTCGACGGGTGCTGGGGGCCGATGTTGAGCACCATGTCGGTGCTCTCCGCGGCGCCGCCGATACCGACCATGGTCTCCGTCTTGGGAGTCATGCGCACAGTCTCCCCTACGTACGCTGGATCCATGGAGACGGGGAGCCCTGACCACACGGGCACGGCGGGGGACGCGAGGGCGGCGGCCGCGGCGGATGCGGCGGACGGACCGGTGTGGACCGGACTGCCGCCCGGGCTGCTTCGGATGCGACGGCTGTTGCTGCTGGTGTGGATGGGGCTGCTCGCGCTCGCCGCCGGTCTCCTGCCCGGCCTGTTCGCGGGTCCCGCCTGGGCCCTCTTCGCCCTGCTGCCGCTGGCCCTGCTGGTCTGGGGCTGGGTGATGCTGGAGCGCAACTGGCGCTCCTGGCGGTACGCCGAGCGCGCCGACGACCTGCTGATCAGCCGGGGCGTGCTGTGGCGGGAGGAGACCGTGGTGCCGTACGGCCGGATGCAGCTGGTCGAGGTGACCTCCGGGCCCGTCGAGCGGTACTTCGGGCTGGCCAGCGTGCAGCTGCACACGGCCGCCGCCGCGACCGACGCGACCATCCCGGGCCTGGACCCGGCCGAGGCGGAACGTCTGCGCGACCGGCTCACCGAGCTGGGCGAGGCCCGATCGGCGGGGCTGTGAGCACCACGGGCGCCGACGAAGGGGTGACCGAGCACCGGCTGCACCCCGTCACCCCGCTGCGGCGGGCCTGGGCGCCGGTCGCCGTGATCGTCGGCTGGGCCGTGCACGACCCCGACCAGGCGCAGCGCCAGCTGTCGCGGCTGACCACGACCACGCTGCTGATCGGTCTCGCCGTACTGATCCCGGCCGCCGCCCTGTACGGCTTCCTGACCTGGTGGTTCACCCACTTCGCGGTGACGGACACCGAGCTGCGCATCCGCACCGGCCTGCTGTTCCGGCGCACCGCGCACATCCGGCTCGAGCGCATCCAGGCCATCGACGTCACCCAGCCGCTGCTCGCCCGAGTCGCCGGGGTCGCGAAGCTGAAGCTCGACGTCATCGGGACCGCCAAGAAGGACGAACTGGCCTTCCTGGGCGCCGCCGAGGCGCGCGCCCTGCGGGCCGAGCTGCTCGCCCGCGCGGCGGGCTTCGCGCCCGAGACGGCGCACGAGGTCGGGGAGGCGCCGTCCCGGCACCTGCTGCGCGTGCCGCCCGGCGTCCTCGCCGTCTCCCTGCTGCTGACCGGCGCGACCTGGGGCACGCTGATCGCCGCCGTGGCCGTACCGGCGCTGCTCTGGTCGGCCACCCACAGCCTGTGGACGGTCCTCGCGACGGCCCTGCCGCTGCTGGGCGCGGCCGGGGCGAGCAGCGTGGGGCGGTTCGTCGGGGAGTACGACTGGACGGTGGCCGAGTCGCCGGACGGGCTGCGTATCGACCACGGGCTGCTGGACCGGGCCCACGAGACGGTGCCGCCGGGCCGGGTGCAGACGGTGCGGATCGTGGAGCCGCTGCTGTGGCGCCGGCGCGGCTGGGTCCGGGTCGAGCTGGACGTCGCCGGGTCGTCGAACTCGGTGCTGCTGCCGGTCGCCCCGCGCGAGATCGCCGAGTCGGTGGTGGCGCGGGTGCTGCCCGGGGTGACCGTGCCGGCGCCGGGGGCGCTGGCGCGTCCGCCGCGGCGGTCCCGGTGGTGCCTGCCGTTGTGGTGGCGCGGGCACGGGCTGGCCGTCACGGACGCGGTGTTCGCCGCCCGCCACGGGCTGCTGCGGCGGAGCCTGGCGCTGGTGCCGCACGCCAAGGTGCAGAGCGTCCGCCTGACGCAGGGTCCGTGGCAGCGGACCCTGCGGGTGGCCGGCGTACGGGTGGACACGGGGGCGAACAAGACCGTGAGCGCGCGACTGCGGGACGCGGACGAGGCGGCGGAACTGCTGCGCGCCCAGGCGGAACGCTCCCGCACGGGGCGCCGGGACGCGCTGCCGGACCGCTGGATGTCCTGACGGCGGGCCGATCGCGGGCGCGCCGGTCAGGACACCGCGCTGCGCAGCCCCTGCACGTCGATCTGCTCGGTCTCGTCGTGGGCGGTCAGGTCGATCACCTGGCCCACCCCCCGGGACTCCTCGCCGGCCGGCTTGAACGCGGCCTCGGCCTCGGCCTTGTGCAGGGCGAGGGCCTCCTGGCCGACGACGTCGGCGAGGTCCTCGTTCTGGACGGCCTCCAGGGCGGCGGGCGACGCGGTCGAGTCCTTGGCGTTCTTCGTGCCGAAGAAGTCGAAACCGCCCTCGACCACCGGGCGCCGCGCGGGAGCGGCCGGTACGACGGCCACCGCGGTCGGCACCGCGAAGTGCCCGGCGGGCTGCCGAGCGGACTGCTGCGCCGACTGGTCGGGCCGCTCGTCGGGCCGGTCCGGGGCGCTGGTGGACGCGGCCTCGTGGCCGTCGGCCGCCTCGGGCTGCCCCGGGGCCTCGTCCTCCCGCGTGGGCTCGGCCGCCGCGGCGCTCTCGCCGCCGCCGTTGCCACCGCCGTCACCGTCGTCGCCGCCGTCGTCGTCACCGTCAACGGTCTTCCGGTCCTCCGCACCGGCGGGCACCTCGTCGTCGAACCGCGCCAGTGCGGCGCTCGCCCGCAGGAACAGCCGGGAGCCCGCCGGAGAGAAGACGGCGGGGGTCTCCTCGGCGGCCTCCGCCGCGGGCGTCTCCTCCGCCGGCGCGGGCCGGGCGGCGGGCAGCGCGGGGGTCGTCGGCGCGGCCTCGATCTCCAGCAGGCGGCGGCCCTCCAGCGCGCTGGCGCGCTCGGTCTCCGCGGTGGCGTACCGGCGCAGCAGGGAGGCGTGCTCATTGCGCAGCCCGGCCAGCTCCGTGCGCTTGGCGCGCAGGCGGTGCTCGAGCTTCATGCGCAGCTCGCGCGACTCCTCCAGGTCGGACTCCAGTTCGGCGACCCGCTCCTCGTGACGCCATTCGTCGCTCGCCCGCGCGCGCGTGAGGTCGGCGACGCGCTTGCCCGCCTGCGCGTCCCAGTGCCGCATGACGACCGCGCCGACGACCGCCGTCACCGCGGCGGCCGCCGCGAGGGCACGGAGGACCATCGCCTCGCTGAACACCCAGGGACCGGCCGCGCAGACGACCGATACGCCTGCGATCGCCGACGGGGGAAGCAGCCTGTGCAGAGGCGGGGAATGGCGGTGACGTCCACGTGGCATGGCCAGAAACTTACCGCGCGTAGGCGAATCTTGGCGCCCCGCCCCGTAAAAACTCGGCCGTCTCCGGCGCGTTCACACGGCACCGGCATTCCACTCGCCCGTGGAGGGCCCCGAATTACCTCAAGATCATTTTCAGGAAAACCGTCCGCACCGCGTCGACCGCCCGTCAGCTGCCGCTCAGCCGCCCGCTGAGCCACTGCAGCGTGGCGGGGATCTCGCGCCGCCAGGTATTGAAGTTGTGTCCGCCGCTTTCGAGGATGATCGAGGAGATCCGGGTCGGCTTCTTGTCCTTCACCCGCTCTATGAACCTGAGGGTGTCCTTGTAGTTCGTCTCGCCGGACTTGCTGCTGGTGACGAGCAGCGAAGTCGCGGGCGCGGGCATGTGCTTGACGTACCACCAGAGGTCGGCGCGATTGCGCAGTTCCTTGTCGCCGTGGAAGAGATCGCCGGTGGTCGGGTCGCTGGGAGCGTTGTAGTACGGGGACAGACCGGCACCGGCGGCGTAGACGCCGGGGTGGTGCAGGGCGAGCTTCAGCGCGCAGTACCCGCCGGTCGAGTTGCCGACGACGCCCCAGCTGCCCGGCTTCCGGCCCACCCGGTAGTGGGCGGTGACGGCCTCGGGGAGGTCCTTGGCGAAGAACGACTCCGTCTGCGGGCCGCCCGGGACGTCCACGCACTCCGTGTCGCGCGGCGGCGCCACCGTGGGCCGAAGCATCACCAGGATCATCGGCTGCACACGGCCGTTCTTGGCCAGGTCCAGCGCCGTGCGCGGGTAGTGCAGCTTGGTCACCAGCGCCTCGGTCGTCCCCGGGTAGCCGGTGAGGACGACGGCCGCGGGGAACGTACGGGTGCGGTAGCGCGGCTGGAAGTACTCGGGCGGCAGATACACCTCGGCGGGCGTCGCGATGTGCGTCGTACGCCCGACGATCCTGATGTGCTGGATCTGGCCGCCGACCGCCGGCCGGGCCCCGCCCGCCTTGGTCACCCGCCCCGTGCCGACGACCTGGAGCGGGCCGCGACCGCCCGCCGAGTGGTCGACCACCACACCTTGACCGGTCTCCCGGCCGAACAGGTCCGCCCAGCTCGCGTAGAACCCGAAGGACTGGTTGGCGGCGAGGCCGACGGCGGCGAAGACCGCCAGCTGGGTGGCGAACAGCAGGCCTATCCGCCCCGTGACGGCCCGCCAGTTCCGCCCGGCCAGGCGCGGCCACAGCCACACCGTGCCGACGAACAGCAGCACGCCGGACAGGACCGCCAGCGCCAGCACCTTGTTGCTTGTCAGACCCATGCCTTGCTACCTGCCTACGCTTCCCACAGGGGTGCCCGGCCCCCCGTCGGATGCGCGAGGGGTGCCCCGTAGCTTTCCTCCGCCTTTGACGTGGCTTTGAGAAGGGGAGTGAACCTCTCTCCCCAAGACACCGTCCTAGAGGGCGCAATGTCGCCGGATGCCCGAGAAGGGCCCGGATCCACGGTCTCTCGCAGAACTACGGGTGCGATGTCTGTCAGGACAGATGAGGAAATGTCGGGTGCGGTTCCGGGGGCCGCTCCCAAAGCCGCCGGCCTCACACGTGCGGTCCGGCTGCCGCGCGGTCCGCGTCCGGAGTCCGTGCCCGTCCTCGTCGGCAGGGCCTGCACCCTGGTCGGTCTGCTGAACGTCGCCGCGGGCGTCTTCCCCCGCTTCCGGCACAGCCGTATGCACGCCCTCGCCGAGGTGCTGCCGGGCGCGTTCGGCCCGTTCGCCGCGGCGCTCTCGCTCAGCGCGGGCGTCCTGCTGCTGCTCCTCGCGCACGGGCTGCGGCGCCGCAAGCGCCGGGCCTGGCGGGCCGCCGTGGCCCTGCTGCCGCTGGGCGCATTCGCACAGTTCACCTACCGTCACTCCCTGGCCGGAGTGATCGTCTCCCTCGCGCTGCTCGCGCCGCTGCTGCGCCACCGGGACCAGTTCGCGGCGCTGCCGGACCCGCGCAGCCGCTGGAAGGCGCTCGCCAACTTCGTCCTCATGGGCGCGGGTTCGCTCGCCCTCGGGCTGGTCATCGTCAGTGTCCACCCGCACCGCATGGTGGGCGACCCCAGCCTGGCCGACCGCATCGCGCACGTGCTGTACGGACTGTTCGGCTTCGAGGGGCCGATCGACTACCGGGGCAACACCTCCTGGACGGTCGCCTTCTCCCTCGGCGCCCTCGGCCTGCTCACCGCCGTCACCACCATCTACCTCGCCTTCCGTCCCGAACACCCGGCCGCGCGCCTGACGGAGGACGACGAGACCCGCCTGCGCGCCCTGCTGGCCAAGCACGGCAGCCGCGACTCGCTCGGCCACTTCGCGCTGCGCCGCGACAAGGCCGTCGTCTTCTCCCCCAGCGGCAAGGCCGCCGTCACCTACCGCGTGGTCTCCGGTGTGATGCTCGCGAGCGGCGACCCGATCGGCGACGTCGAGGCCTGGCCGGGCGCCATCGAGCGCTTCATGGACGAGGCGCGCGCCCACTCCTGGACACCGGCCGTCATGGGCTGCTCGGAGACCGGCGGCGAGGTCTGGACCCGTGAGACCGGCCTGGACGCCCTCGAACTGGGCGACGAGGCGGTGGTGGACGTCGCGGATTTCTCCCTCGCCGGCCGCGCGATGCGCAACGTGCGCCAGATGGTCAAGCGCATCGAGCGCGCCGGTTACGAGACCCGGGTACGGCGCGTGGCTGACCTCGGCGACACCGAGCTGGAGCGGATCCGCCGGGCCGCCGACGACTGGCGCGGCACGGACACCGAGCGCGGCTTCTCGATGGCCCTGGGCCGCATCGGCGACCCCTCCGACGGGGACTGCCTGATAGCGACGGCGCACAAGCAGGACGCGGAACCGGGCGAGTACGGCGACCTCAAGGCGATCCTGCACTTCGTGCCGTGGGGCCCCGACGGCGTCTCCCTGGACCTCATGCGCCGCGACCGCGCGGCCGATCCCGGCATGAACGAACTCCTGATCGTCGCCGCGCTCCAGGCCGCGCCGAAGCTGGGCATCAACCGCGTCTCCCTGAACTTCGCGATGTTCCGCGCGGCGCTCGCGCGGGGCGAGAAGATCGGCGCGGGGCCGGTGCTGCGGGCGTGGCGCGGTCTGCTGGTGTTCCTGTCGCGGTGGTTCCAGATCGAGTCGCTGTACAAGTTCAACGCGAAGTTCCGGCCTCGCTGGGAGCCCCGTTTCGTGGTCTACCGCACCTCCGCGGACCTGCCCCGCATCGGCTTCGCCGCGATGCAGGCGGAGGGCTTCGTGACACTGACGCCACCGCTGCCCCGCTTCCTGCGCCGCAGGACGGCCGCGCGCCGACCGTGCGTACACGGGGAGGCCCGGGCGGCGTGACGCGGGTGCGCCCGGCGCGGGTGCTGGGCCGGGTTCACGTGGCCCGGTGTCTGCCAGGGTCCCCGGCGTGGCTGCGGGGCAGGTGGGTGACGCGCCCCGGCGCCACGAGGTGCCTCCCCCAGAGGGGGACCCCAGCGCCCACCCGTGCCGCCCTGGGGCACCTCCCAGGCGGTTCAGGCACTGGGGGAGGCACGACTGCCCGCAGCTGGGACGGCACGGCGGGGGCGACTGCCCGCAGCTGGGACGGCGGGGGACGGCGGACAGCCGCGTACGGCGAGAAGGGGCCGTGTCGGGGGGTGTCCGCCCGCAGCGGTTGGCGCGTCAACGCCCCGCCTGCTGCCAGGTAACCGATTTCGCGCCGTTCCGAGGACGGACACCCCCCGGCGCGGCCCCGACCCACCACCGGACCGAACGCGCTACACGCACCCCCACCGAACCCGCACAGGCCGCCGCAGGCATCCCGCCCAACCGCCGGAGGCCACCGCAGGCACCGCGCACGGCGCCGCACAACCGCCGGAGGCATCCGCACCCCGCCCCACAACCGCCGGAGGCCACCGCAGGCATCCCACCGCCCAACCGCCGGAGGCCACCGCAGGCATCCCACCCACGGGGCCTACGCTGAACACATGAGCAAGCAGACCGTCCGCCGCCCCTTGGCGGGACTGACCGCATGGGACCGCTGTGCGGTCATGGGGGTCGTCAACGTGACCCCCGACTCCTTCTCCGACGGCGGTCGCTTCTTCGACACGACGGCCGCCATCAAGCACGGCCTGGACCTGGTCGCCGAGGGCGCCGACCTCGTGGACGTCGGCGGCGAGTCCACCCGCCCCGGCGCCACCCGCGTCGACGAGGACGAGGAACTCCGCCGCGTCGTCCCCGTCGTCCGCGGACTCGCCTCCGAGGGCGTCACGATCTCCGTCGACACGATGCGTGCCTCCGTCGCCGAGCAGGCCCTCGCCGCCGGTGCCTCCCTCGTCAACGACGTCAGCGGCGGCCTCGCCGACCCCCGCATGATCCCGGTCGTGGCCGACGCCGACGCCCCCTTCGTCGTCATGCACTGGCGCGGCTTCCTGGAGGGCGGCAACGTCCGCGGCACCTACACCGACGTCGTCACCGAGGTCGTGGACGAGCTGCAGGCCCGCGTCGAGGCCGTTCTGGCGGGCGGCATCACCGCCGACCGCGTCGTCATCGACCCCGGCCTCGGCTTCTCCAAGGACGCCGAGCACGACCTCGTCCTCCTCGCCCACCTCGACCGCCTGCTCGCCCTCGGCCACCCCCTCCTCGTCGCCGCCTCCCGCAAGCGCTTCCTCGGCCGCGTCCTCGCCGGCCCCCAGGCCTCCCCGCCCCCCGCGCGCGAGCGCGACGCCGCCACCGCCGCCGTCTCCGCGCTCGCGGCGCACGCCGGCGCCTGGGCCGTCCGCGTGCACGAGGTGCGCGCGACTGCGGACGCGGTCCGGGTCGCCCGCGCCGTGGAAGGAGCCCGGTGAACGCCCCGCACATCGACGTCGAGGAGGTCGAGGCCGCCAACACCGCCTTCTACGAGGCCTTGGAGCAGGGCGACTTCGAGAAGGTGTCCGAGCTCTGGCTCACCCCGTCCGACCTGGGCATCGACGAGACCTACCACGACCCGGCGGACGCCGGCGTGGTCTCCTGCGTGCACCCCGGCTGGCCGGTGCTCACCGGCCGCGGCGAGGTCCTCCGCTCCTACGCCCTGATCATGGCGAACACCGACTACATCCAGTTCTTCCTCACCGATGTGCACGTCTCGGTGACCGGCGACACCGCCCTGGTGACCTGCACGGAGAACATCCTCAGCGGCGGCCCCGCCCCCGAGGGCGACGACGAGCTCGGACCGCTCGTCGGCCAGCTGGTGGTCGCCACCAACGCCTACCGCCGCACGCCCGCGGGCTGGAAGCTCTGGTCGCACCACGCCTCGCCCGTCCTGGCGGAGACGGACAAGCCGAACGGCGCCGAGGACTCCCCGGACGGCGAGGACACACCGACCTGACCGGACCGGCGGCAGCAAGAAGTGGTGGGAATCACGGACCACCGGGTAGGGGCGGCTACCAGCCCGTGATCCCCCGGGTCCGCCAGGGCAAACGCACGGTGAAACCTCCGGACGTCCCCCCGGACCCACGCCACCCACGCCACCCGTGGCCCGGCTCTGTCGGTGCCCGCGGGTAGATTCGACTGAGGCCGGCGCACCACCCGCACGTGGCGCGCACCGGCCGAGACCGACGACTGCAGGAGTGATTCGTGTGGATCGTGTCGCGCTGCGCGGCCTGAAGGCCCGCGGGCACCACGGTGTGTTCCCCAAGGAGCGCGAGGAGGGCCAGACCTTCCTCGTGGACATCGTCCTGGGCCTGGACACCCGACCGGCCGCGGCCGACGACGACCTGGCGAAGACCGTGCACTACGGCATCGTGGCCGAGGAGGTCGTGGCCGTCGTCGAGGGCGAGCCCGTCAACCTGGTCGAGACGCTCGCGGAGCGCATCGCCCAGGTCTGCCTGAAGCACGCAGGGGTCGAGGAGGTCGAGGTCTGCGTCCACAAGCCGGACGCGCCGATCACGGTGCCCTTCGACGACGTCACCGTCACCATCATCCGGAGCCGTGTATGAGTGTCCCGTTCACCAACGGTCCCAGCGACCCGACCGTCCAGCCGGTGCCCGCCTCGGTCGTCGAGAGGGTGGACGCGGCCGACAGCACGCTGTCCAACCCGAAACGCGCCGTGATCGCCCTCGGCGCCAACCTCGGCAACCGCCTGGAGACCCTCCAGGGCGCCATCGACGCCCTGGAGGAGACCCCCGGCGTGCGGATCAAGGGCGTCTCGCCGGTCTACGAGACCGAGCCGTGGGGCGTCGAGCCCGGCACCCAGCCGTCGTACTTCAACGCGGTCGTGGTCCTGAAGACCACCCTGCCGCCGTCCTCGCTCCTGGAGCGGGCGCACGCGGTAGAGGAGGCCTTCCACCGCGTCCGGGACGAGCGCTGGGGCCCGCGCACCCTCGACGTCGACATCGTCGCCTATGCCGACGTGGTGTCCGACGACCCGCACCTCACCCTGCCCCACCCGCGCGCCCACGAGCGCGCCTTCGTCCTCGCCCCGTGGCACGACGTGGACCCCGAGGCGCAACTGCCCGGCCACGGCCCGGTCGCCGGTCTCCTGGAGGCGGTGACGCGCGCGGGCGTCGAGGCGCGGGCCGACCTGGAACTTCACCTGCCCGAGTAGTCGTTAAGGTCGAGACGACCGAAGTCCGCCGCCGGACGCCCGCCGTCCGGGCGTGCGGCAGCCGGCGCCTGAGCCGGACAGCCGGGGAGCGAAGGGGCACCGTGAAAGAGTTGCGCATCAGGATGCTGGCCGGCGTGTTCGTCGTCGCCGGAGTCCTGTCCTGGGCGGGCGCCCGCCTGTGGAACTCGATCGGGACCCTCCCGAGCGTCCCCCTCGCCGCCCCCATCGTGCTCGCGGCGATCGCCGTGGTCCTGCTGGCCACGGCGCTCTCGCTCCGCGCCCGTCTCAAGGCACAGCGGGACCGTGTCCCCGGCGCGAAGGGCGTCGACCCGCTGATGGCGGCCCGAGCGGTCGTCTTCGGCCAGGCCAGCGCCCTCGTGGCCGCCCTCGTCGCCGGCATGTACGGCGGCACGGGGGTCTTCCTTCTGGAGTACCTGGACATCCCCGCCCGCCGCGACCAGGCCATCTACGCCGGCTTCTCGGTCCTCACGGGCATCGGCGTGATAGCGGCCGCCGTCTTCCTCGAGCGGGTCTGCAAGCTCCCGGAGGACGACGACGACCACTCGGGCGCGGCCCCGACCACCTGACCGGACACCCCGCTCGACGCACTCGACGCACTCAACGCGCCATGATCAGGCTCATCGCCTCGTTGCGCGTGGCGGAGTCGCGCAGCTGACCGCGTACGGCCGAGGTGATGGTCTTCGCGCCGGGCTTGCGGATACCGCGCATCGACATGCACATGTGCTCGCACTCCACGACGACGATCACTCCACGCGGCTCCAGGATCTCCATCAGGGAGTCCGCCACCTGCGTGGTGAGACGTTCCTGCACCTGCGGACGGCGGGCGTAGACGTCCACGAGACGGGCCAGCTTGGACAGGCCGGTGATCTTCCCGCTGGTGGACGGGATGTACCCGACGTGCGCGACGCCCCGGAACGGCACCAGGTGGTGCTCACAGGTGCTGAACACCTCGATGTCCTTCACCAGGACCATCTCGTCGTGACCGAGGTCGAAGGTCGTCGTGAGGACGTCCTCGGGCTCCTGGTACAGCCCCGCGAATATCTCCTTGTACGCCCGTGCCACCCGGGCCGGCGTCTCCCTCAGGCCCTCGCGGTCCGGGTCCTCGCCGACCGCGATCAGCAGTTCGCGTACGGCGTTCTCGGCCCGCTTCTCGTCGAACTCGCCGATCGGGCCCTGGCCGTCCAGCGTCACGGGGTCGGTCATCTGGTGCCTCGTTCCTGTCTTCTCACGTGTCGGCATGCGAAAACGCCGCGCCCCCCAAGGCTAGAACCTGGGGGGCGCGGCATACATTCCGGGCCTGGTGGGCCCGCGGGGAGGGCCCGGATCAGCTCTCCGGGCGGTCCTCCGGGGCTCGTTCCGGTGCCGGGGCGGGCTCCGCCGTGGTGCTCTTGGCGGTGGAGATCGCCGCCGTCGCACCATTCGCCCCGTTGGTCAGCGCGAGCTCCTTGGGGGAGAGCACCGGCGGACGGGTCGAGGGGGTGCGGCGGGAGGAACCGGTCCAGGCGGGCCGGGGCGGACGCTTGACGATCGGGGCGAAGATCTCGGCGATCTCCTCCTTGCCGAGCGTCTCCTTCTCCAGCAGGGCGAGGACGAGATTGTCCAGGACGTCGCGGTTCTCGACCAGGATCTCCCAGGCCTCGTTGTGCGCCGTCTCGATGAGCTTCTTGACCTCTTCGTCGACCAGCGCGGCGACCTCTTCCGAGTAGTCGCGCTGGTGCGCCATCTCCCGGCCGAGGAAGGGCTCGGTGTTGTCGCCACCGAACTTGATCGCGCCGAGACGCTCGGTCATGCCGTACTGCGTGACCATCGCGCGGGCCACACCGGTGGCCTTCTCGATGTCGTTGGCGGCACCGGTCGTCGGATCGTGGAAGACCAGTTCCTCGGCCGCGCGGCCGCCCAGCATGTAGGCGAGCTGGTCGAGCATCTCGTTGCGCGTGGTCGAGTACTTGTCCTCGTCCGGGAGCACCATCGTGTAGCCGAGGGCGCGGCCGCGGGAGAGAATCGTGATCTTGTGGACCGGGTCGGAGTTCGGCGAGGCCGCCGCGACCAGGGCGTGACCGCCCTCGTGGTACGCGGTGATCTTCTTCTCCTTGTCCGACATGATCCGGGTCCGCTTCTGCGGGCCCGCGACCACCCGGTCGATCGCCTCGTCCAGCATCTTGTTGTCGATCAGCTTCTGATCGCTGCGCGCGGTCAGGAGCGCGGCCTCGTTCAGCACGTTGGCCAGATCGGCACCGGTCATGCCGGGGGTGCGGCGGGCGACGGCCGACAGGTCGACGTCCGGGGCGACCGGCTTGCCCTTCTGGTGGACCTTGAGGATCTCCAGACGGCCCTGCATGTCCGGCCGGTCGACGGCGATCTGCCGGTCGAAGCGGCCCGGGCGCAGCAGCGCCGGGTCGAGGATGTCGGGCCGGTTCGTCGCGGCGATGAGGATCACGCCGCCCTTGACGTCGAAGCCGTCCATCTCGACGAGCAGCTGGTTCAGCGTCTGCTCGCGCTCGTCGTGACCGCCGCCCAGGCCGGCGCCGCGGTGGCGGCCGACCGCGTCGATCTCGTCGACGAAGACGATGGCCGGGGCGTTCGCCTTGGCCTGCTCGAACAGGTCACGCACTCGGGAGGCACCGACACCGACGAACATCTCGACGAAGTCGGAACCGGAGATCGAGTAGAACGGCACGCCCGCCTCGCCCGCGACGGCGCGCGCGAGCAGGGTCTTGCCGGTACCGGGCGGCCCGTACAGCAGCACACCCTTGGGGATCTTGGCGCCGACGGCCTGGAACTTCGCCGGCTCCTGGAGGAACTCCTTGATCTCGTGGAGCTCCTCGACGGCCTCGTCCGACCCGGCGACGTCGGAGAACGTCGTCTTCGGGGTGTCCTTGGTGATGAGCTTCGCCTTGGACTTGCCGAAGTTCATGACCCGGGAGCCGCCGCCCTGCATCTGATTCATCAGGAACAGGAAGACGACCACGATCAGGACGAACGGCAGCAGGGACAGCAGGATGCCGACGAACGCGTTCTGCTTGGACGGCGACACGGTGTAGCCGTCGGGGATCTGCTTGTCCTGGAACTTGTTCTGCAGGGTGCCGGCGATGGTCACGCCCTGGTCGCCGATGTAGCTCGCCTGGATCTTCGAGCTGCCCTTGATCTTCTCGCCGTCCTTGAGCTGGACCTTGATGGTCTGCTCGTCACCGGTGGTGAGCTTGGCCGACTCGACCTTGTTGTCGTTGATCGCCTGGACGACCTGGCCGGTGTCCACCGTCTTGTAGCCGCCGGACGAGCCGACGACCTGCATCAACACGACCACGGCAAGGACGGCCAGCACGATCCACATGACCGGCCCACGGAAGTATCGCTTCACGTCCATCCACACGGAGCGGTGCCGCCCCGTCCCTCCTGCCATAGTGAGTTTGATAAGACAGTTCTTCTGACGGTACCCCAGCCTGGTGGCCCGAAGCCGCACAGGACGGCCGACGGCCCGTCTGCATGCTCCAACGGCGCGGAGGCCGCCGGGGTTCCCGTCGCGCGCTACGGGGCCGTGCTAGCCACCGTAGACGTGGGGCGCGAGCGTACCGACGAACGGCAGGTTCCGGTACTTCTCGGCGTAGTCGAGCCCGTAGCCGACGACGAACTCGTTGGGGATGTCGAAACCGACCCACTCCACGTCGATGGCGACCTTCGCGGCGTCGGGCTTGCGCAGCAGCGTGCACACCTTGAGGGAGGCGGGCTCGCGCGAGCCGAGGTTGGAGATCAGCCAGGACAGGGTCAGGCCGGAGTCGATGATGTCCTCGACGATCAGGACGTGCCTGCCCTTGATGTCGGTGTCGAGGTCCTTGAGGATCCGCACCACCCCGGAGGACTGGGTGCCCGCGCCGTACGAGGACACCGCCATCCAGTCCATGGTGACGGGGGTGGACAGCGACCGGGCGAGGTCCGCCATGACCATCACGGCGCCCTTGAGGACACCGACGATGAGCAGGTCCTCGCCCTCGTACTCCGCGTCGATCTTCGCGGCCAGCTCGGCCAGCTTCGCGTCGATCTCTTCCTTGGTGATGAGTACCTTCTCGAGGTCGGCACCCATGTCGTTCGCGTCCACCCGCATCACTTTCGGTCGTCCCACCGGCCACTCCGGAACACCCTGATGACCCGAGCGGGTCGGTGGGAGGGTCCGGATTCAGCCTTGCCGAATCACCAGTCTGCCACCCTGGCGCCGGGCGACGACTTTGCCGGGGAGGTTGATGGCCCCCTGACCGCGCCAGCCGGTGATCAGCCGGTCGACTTCCTCGATGTGGCGGGCGAAGAGCGCACCGGCCGGGGCACCGGCCTCGATCGCGGCCCGGCGCAGGATCCTGCGGCGTACGGCGGGCGGCAGGGCGTAGAGCCCCGCGCACTCCAGTACGCCGGTGGCGTCGCGGACGCCGGCCTCGGCCTGGCGGGCCCAGGTGTCGAGGGCGTCGGCGTCGTCCCGGGAGAGCTGGGCCGTACGGGCGAGGGCCTCGACGACCCCCTTGCCGAGGGCCTTCTCGAGGGCGGGCAGTCCTTCGTGGCGCAGGCGGGAGCGGGTGTACGCCGGGTCGGTGTTGTGCGGGTCGTCCCAGACGGGCAGTGACTGGACCATGCAGGCCTTGCGGGCGGTCTGCCGGTCGACCTGGAGGAAGGGGCGCCGGTAACGGCCGCCGGCCCCCGAGACCGCGGCCATGCCCGACAGGGAGCGGATGCCGGAGCCGCGGGCGAGGCCCAGCAGGACGGTCTCGGCCTGGTCGTCGCGGGTGTGGCCGAGCAGGACGGCGGCGGCCCCGTGGCGGGCGGCGGCGGCGTCCAGGGCGGCATATCGGGCGTCGCGGGCGGCGGCTTCGGGCCCGCCCTCGCGGCCGACGGTCACGGCGGTCGCCTCGACCGGGTCGAGGCCGAGTTCGCGCAGGCGCAGGACGACTTCTTCGGCACGCAGGTCGGAGCCGTGCTGGAGGCCGTGGTCGACGGTGACGCCGCCGGCGCGGACGCCGAGCCGGGGGGCCTCGAAGGCGAGGGCGGAGGCGAGCGCCATGGAGTCGGCGCCGCCGGAGCAGGCCACGAGCACGAGCGGCGCCGCCGGGAGTCCGGGCGCACGCTCGGCGGCCGTCCCCGTGGGGACGCCGGCCGTGGTGTTCAGTTCGTCGAGGATGTCGTGGAGGACGCGGCGGACCGCCAGGCGTATCGCCGCGACCGCAGGATGGGGACCCATGTCCGGTGCCCTTCATGAAGTTTCGGGGGGTGAGCCCCGAGGTTCGGTCACGCAGAGTGCCTAGATGGTGACAGAAACGGGGCGTTCTCCGAGCATCGCACGCCTGCCGAGGGCTCACGGTCCCTCGGACGGGTGATTGGAGAGGCGTTCGTCTGCCGTCGGCCGGATTCGTTCACGACCGGCCCCCGGGGCTCACGACTCGGGCTTGCGGTGCACCCGCGCGATCCAGTCCGCCGGTTCGGCGATCTCCGACTTGGTGGGGAGCGTGTTGGGCGAGGTCCACACGCGGTTGAAGCCATCCATGCCGCACTCCTCGACGACGGCCCGCACGAAGCGCTCGCCGTCCCGGTACTGGCGGAGCTTGGCGTCGAGGCCGAGCAGTTTGCGCAGGGCCGTGTCGAGGCGGGAGGCGCCCTTGGCGCGGCGCTGCTGGAACTTCTCGCGGATCTCCCCGACGCTCGGCACGATCGCGGGGCCGACCCCGTCCATCACGAAGTCCGCGTGGCCCTCCAGCAGGGACATCACGGCGGTGAGGCGGCCGAGGACCTCCCGCTGGGCGGGCGTCTGCACCAGCTCGACGAGCGACCGGCCGCCGTCCTCCTCCTCGCCCTCGGGGCGTCCTCCGGCGAGCGACTGGGCGGCGTCGCGGATGCGCTCCAGGAAGGTCATGGGGTCGACGTCGGTCTCCGCGAGGAACGACTGGATTTCGCCCTCGAGGTGGTCGCGCAGCCACGGCACGGCGGTGAACTGCGTGCGGTGCGTCTCCTCGTGCAGGGTCACCCACAGGCGGAAGTCGTGCGGCTCGACGTCGAGTTCGCGCTCCACGTGCACGATGTTCGGCGCGACCAGGAGCAGCCGGCCGCCGCCGTTGGCGCCGGCGGGCAGCTCGCGGGTGGCCGGGGCGAAGGTCTCGTACTGGCCGAGGACGCGGGAGGACAGGAACGACAGCAGCACGCCCAGCTCGACGCCGGTGACCTTGCCGCCGACGGCGCCGAGGACCGCGCTGCCGGGGGAGCCGCCGCGGCGCTCCTGCATCTTCTCCAGCAGGGGCTTGAGGATCTCCCGGAACCCGGCGACGTTCGCCCGGACCCAGCCGGGGCGGTCGACGACGAGGACGGGGGTGTCGTGGATCTCGTCGGTGGCCATACGAGTGAAGCCCCGGACGTGTTCCTCCGAGGCTTTGGCGTGGCGGCGGAGCTCCGCGACGACGGCGCGGGCCTCGTCGCGGCTCACCTCGGGGCCCGGCCGTACGAGCCGGGTCGCGGTCGCCACCGCGAGATTCCAGTCGACCATGCCGGAAGATGCGCCGATGCTCGTCATTCCTCAACGGTACGTGAGCGCCGCCACTGGGGGCAGGCTGTGCGGGGCGGTGGGGTGCGGGGTGGGTGGCCGGTGCGGGGGCTGGGCGGGCGTGGGTGCGCTGCCCGGCGCGTTCGGGCACTGGGGGAGGCACGACTGCCCGCAGCTAGGACGACGAGGTCGCCAGGGACGTCGCCGCCTTGTCCAGGGCCGTCTGGGCCGCCTGGGGGTCTGTCGTGCCGTTGGTCAGGAAGGCGAAGGCCAGGACGTGGGCGTCGGGGGTGGTCACGGTGCCGGCGAGGGTGTTCACGCCGGTCAGGGTGCCGGTCTTGGCGCGGACCAGGCCGGCCGCGCCGTCGGCGTAGCGGCCGCTCAGGGTGCCGGTGAAGCCGGCGACGGGGAGACCGGTGAGGACCGGCCGGAGCTCGGGCCGGTCGGGGTCGGCCGCCTCGGCGAGCAGCGCCGTCAGGAGGTCGGCGGTGATCCGGTCGGAGCGGTCCAGGCCGCTGCCGTCGTGGAACACCGCACCCCGCACGGGCAGTCCGAGCCCTTTCAGCCGGGTGGTGAGGGCCGCGGAGACGCCGTCGAAGTCGGCGCGCTCGCCGCTCGCCAGGGCCGTGTGGCGGGCCAGCGCCTCGGCGAGGTCGTTGTCGCTGTCGGTCAGCATCCGCTCGACCAGGGCGGACAGCGGCGGCGAGGAGACGGTGGCGAGGGTGGCGGCGCGGGCCGTGGCCTTCGAGGGGCCCGGGGCCGAGGTCTTGACGCCGTGGTCGCCCAGGAAGCCCGCGAAGGCGCGGGCCGCGTCCGCCGCCGGGTCCGCCGCGCGCGGGGCCGGGCCGCTGGTGGAGTCGTCGGTGCGGGCCTCGTCGGCCATCAGGGCGGTGACGGGGGCGAGGTTCTCGTTGACCCCGATCGGGTGCTTCTCGTCGCCGGCGTACAGCGACGTGTCGTACGACAGGGTCACCTGGCGCACGCCCCGCTTCTTCAGGGCGGCGGCGGTCTGCTCGGCGAGGGTGCGCAGGCTCGCCGGGCCGCCGGAGTGGGGACGGGCGGTGAGGGTGGGGTCGCCGCCGCCGACCAGGACGAGTTCGCCCGTGTCGGACTCCAGGGCGGCGCGGGTGGTGAGGCGGTGGTCGGGGCCGAGGGCGGCGAGAGCCGCGATCGCGGTGGCGATCTTGGTGGTGGAGGCGGGGGTCAGAGCGGTGCCGGTGCCGGTGCCGTACAGCCGCTTGCCGGTGGTCAGGTCGACGACCGCCGCACCGCTGCGGGGGCCGAGCGCGGGGTCGTCGAGGAGGGGCCCGAGGGTGTCGGCGAGGGCCTTGCCGCGCGGTGCCGCCTTGACGCCGCCGGGGGCGGTGCCGGAGGTGCCGGCGAGCGCGGTCAGGACGGACGCGGCACTGGGCGCGGGCCGGGGCTTCCGGGAGGCGGCGCCGGGGCCGGCGGATCCGCGACCGTGATCTGCGCCACCCGTGTGGTCCAGGGCCACTGCCCGGTCCCGCTCCGCCGTACGCTGACCCGTGGAGTCCCAGGGGCCGGCGGCGGTCACCACACCGGCGGCCAGTGCCAGCCCGGCGGTGGCGGCGCCGGCGGTGTACTGCCAGGTCTTCGGCCTGCGGGTGAGCTGCGGTGTCGTGGCCCGCGCGAGCCGCGTCAGACGCGGACGGGCGGCGCGCGCGGCCCGTGCGAGACGCGGTCGTACGGCACCCGCGGCCCGCACCATGTGCGGTCTCGCGGCCCGCCAAGGCCTCAGCTCTGGCACTACCACCAGCCCCTTTCGCGATCACACGCCTGCGTGAGGGACACTTAACCACCAGAACTATGTGCTGATCATGGAGGAGCGTCCGGTGGAGTTCGACGTCACGATCGAGATCCCGAAGGGTTCGCGGAACAAGTACGAGGTGGACCACGAGACCGGTCGTATCCGCCTGGACCGCCGCCTGTTCACCTCGACCGCCTACCCGACCGACTACGGCTTCGTCGAGAACACCCTCGGCGAGGACGGCGACCCGCTGGACGCGCTGGTCATCCTGGACGAGCCGACCTTCCCGGGCTGCCTCATCCGCTGCCGCGCCATCGGCATGTTCCGCATGACCGACGAGGCCGGCGGCGACGACAAGCTGCTGTGCGTGCCGTCGACGGACCCGCGCGTGGAGCACCTGCGTGACATCCATCACGTGTCGGAGTTCGACCGCCTGGAGATCCAGCACTTCTTCGAGGTCTACAAGGACCTGGAGCCCGGCAAGTCGGTCGAGGGCGCCGACTGGGTCGGCCGCACCGAGGCCGAGGCCGAGATCGAGCGGTCCTACAAGCGCTTCAAGGACCAGGGCGGCCACTGAGCAGCAGCCCCTCCCGTAACGGGCCGCACGCCATGGCGTGCGGCCCGTACACGTTTGGGTACGCATACTGAGGGCTACAGGAGGGTGTGTCGTACCCAGGGAGCGCAACGCAAGTGACGGAGGCGGAGGACCGCAAGCCGCAGTCGGACGAGGCGCACAGCGCCTTCCGGCAGCCGCAAGGGGTCGCGGCGGCGGTCGACGGCGAGTCGTCGACGACGTCGGAGTTCGAGATCCCGCAGGGGCTGGCCGTGCCCCCTCCCGGATCGGAGTCCGAGACGACCTCGGAGTTCGCGCTTCCGGAGGGCCTGGACGTGCCCCAGGGGCCGGCCGCCGAGTCGGAGGGGTCGGCGTTCAGCACGCCGAGCACGTACAGCGCCTGGACCGCGCCCGCCGCCTTCACGCCGGCGAGCGGTGTCCCGCTGGTGAGTCTGACCAAGGACGTGCCGTGGCAGGACCGGATGCGGGCGATGCTGCGCATGCCGGTGGCCGAGCGGCCCGCGCCGGAGACCGCGCAGCGCCACGACGACGACACCGGCCCCGCCGTGCCGCGCGTGCTCGACCTGACGCTGCGTATCGGGGAGCTGCTGCTGGCGGGCGGTGAGGGCGCCGAGGACGTGGAGGCGGCGATGTTCGCGGTCTGCCGTTCCTACGGCCTGGACCGCTGCGAGCCGAACGTCACCTTCACGCTGCTGTCGATCTCCCACCAGCCGTCCCTGGTCGAGGACCCGGTGACGGCGTCGCGGACGGTGCGCCGCCGGGGCACCGACTACACGCGGCTCGCGGCCGTGTTCCACCTGGTGGACGACCTCAGCGACCCGGACACGCACATCTCCCTGGAGGAGGCCTACCGGCGCCTGGCGGAGATCCGCCGCAACCGGCACCCGTACCCGACCTGGGTCCTGACCGTGGCGAGCGGCTCGCTGGCCGGCGCGGCCTCGCTGCTGGTCGGCGGTGACGTGATCGTGTTCTTCGCGGCCCTGTTCGGCGCGATGCTCGGCGACCGGCTGGCGTGGCTGTGCGCGGGGCGCGGACTGCCGGAGTTCTACCAGTTCGCGGTGGCCGCGATGCCGCCGGCGGCGATAGGGATCGCGCTGACGCTGACGCACGTCGACGTGAAGGCGTCCGCGGTCATCACCGGTGGCCTGTTCGCCCTGCTGCCGGGGCGGGCGCTGGTCGCGGGCGTGCAGGACGGTCTGACCGGCTTCTACATCACCGCCGCAGCGCGTCTGCTGGAGGTCATGTACTTCTTCGTCAGCATCGTCGCCGGGGTGCTGGTGGTGCTGTACTTCGGTGTCCAGCTGGGCGCCGAGCTCAACCCGGACGCCGCGCTGGGCACCGGTGACCAGCCGGTCGTGCAGATCTTCGCGTCGATGCTGCTGTCGCTGGCCTTCGCGATCCTGCTCCAGCAGGAGCGGTCCACCGTGCTGGCGGTGACCCTGAACGGCGGCATCGCCTGGTGCGTCTACGGTGCCATGCACTACACCGGCGGGATCTCGCCGGTGGCCTCCACGGCCGCGGCTGCCGGGCTGGTGGGCCTGTTCGGGCAGCTGATGTCCCGGTACCGGTTCGCGTCGGCGCTGCCGTACACGACCGCGGCGATCGGGCCGCTGCTGCCCGGTTCGGCGACGTACTTCGGTCTGCTGGCGATCGCGCAGAGCGAGGTGGACGCGGGGCTGCTGTCGCTGTCGAAGGCGGTGGCGCTCGCCATGGCCATCGCCATCGGGGTCAACCTCGGTGGGGAGATCTCACGGCTGTTCCTGAAGGTGCCGGGCGCGGCGAGCGCGGCGGGCCGGCGGGCGGCCAAGCGGACGCGGGGTTTCTGACAACGCCCCGCGTCCCTTCGGACGGCGTCAGCGGCCCTGGTCGTACGGGTACTGGTCGCCGTACTGCTGCCGGCCGCCGTAGTTCTGCGGGTACTGCTGCGCGTACGGCTGCTGCTCGCCGTAGCCCTGGTGGCCGTACCCCTGGTCGCCGTAGCCCTGGTCGCCGTAGCCCTGGTCGTACTGCTGCGGGGACTGCTGCTGGTGCTGGTGCTGCTGCGGCTGCTGGTACGGCTCCACGCGGCGGAGCTGGGTCGTCGCGTCGTCCATGGCCGGGTACTGGGGCTGCTGGTGCTGCTGGGCCGCCGGAGGAGTCGGCTGTGCCGCCGCGGCGCGCTTCTTCTTCCCGCGCTCGCGCAGGTACTCGATGGCGATCGGGACCACCGAGACCACGACGATCAGGACGAGGATCGCCTCGACGTTGGTGCGGATGAACTCGATCTGGCCGAGCCAGTAGCCCGCGAGGGTGACGCCCGTGCCCCAGGCCACGCCACCGATCACGTTGTACGTGAGGAAGGTGCGGTACTTCATGCGGCCGGCGCCCGCCACGATGGGGGCGAAGGTGCGCACGATCGGCACGAAGCGGGCCAGGACGATCGCCTTGGGCCCGTACTTCTCCATGAACTCGTGGGCCTTCTCCAGATTCTCCTGCTTGAAGAGCTTGGAGTTGGGCCGGTTGAAGAGCTTGGGACCGAAGAACTTGCCGATCATGTAGCCGACTTGGTCGCCGAGGACGGCGGCGGCCACGATCAGGGCGCACACGAGCCACAGCGGCTGGCTGATGTACTGCCCCTGGGCGACGAACAGACCCGCCGTGAACAGCAGCGAGTCGCCGGGCAGGAAGGCGAAGAGACCGGACTCGGCGAAGACGATCAGCAGGATGCCTGCCAGGCTGAAGGTCTCGATCAGGTAGTCCGGGCTCAGCCACTCGGGGCCGAGCGCAAGCGTGGTCACGGGATTGTGGCTCCTGCACTGGGGGGCGGGCTGGGGCTTGGCTGCCCCAACGTATCAACGCGGCCGTCGGGGCCCAGGTTCCACGGAGGTCCATGGGGTGCGCTGTGCGCCCGTCCGGGGAACCCTGTGAACCATGGGCATTGAAGAATACGGCGGCGGACAGGGCCCTCAGCCCGACGTACTCGTCGTGACCGCGAACGACCTGCCCGGCCACCGCGTGCAGGAGGTGCTCGGGGAGGTCTTCGGCCTGACCGTACGCTCCCGGCACCTGGGGAGCCAGATCGGCGCCGGGCTGAAGTCGCTGGTCGGCGGCGAGCTGCGCGGACTCACCAAGACCCTCGTCGAGACGCGCAACCAGGCCATGGAGCGGCTCGTGGAGCAGGCCCGCGCGCGGGGCGCCAACGCGGTGCTGGCGTTCCGCTTCGACGTGACGGAGGCGGCGGACGTGGGCACCGAGGTGTGCGCCTACGGGACGGCGGTGGTCGTGGTCCGGGAGTGACCCGGACCACGACGCTCAGGGGGTGTGCCGGACGGCGTTGGCGAGGATCGCGTCGCGCATGTAGGCGGCGAGGCCCGGCCGGGCGGCGTCGATGTTCCGCGTGAAACGTTCGTCCGATACGTACATCTCGCCCAGACAGGTGTGCATCTCGTACCCGCAGTCGTAGTGGTTGCGGGCGATGCCCTGTCGGTGGTCCTCGGCGACGTCCATGGCCGCCTCGGACTCGGCGGGCTCACCGGCGTCCATCAGGGCGACGAAGCGCCGGGTGAGCTCGTCGGCCTCGTCCTGGATGCGCTGCCAGTCCTCCTTGGTGTACGAGGCGGTCTTCTCCTTGGACTGGCGGTAGGCGTCGGTGTCGCCCCAGCGCTCCTTGACCTCCTCCTCGTACTGGTCGGGGTCGAAGTCGCCGAAGACCTCGAACTTCTCCTCGGGCGTGAGGTTGATGCCCATGCTGCGTGCCTCCATGGCCTGCTCCACGGCCGCCGCCATCTTCTGCAGCTTCTCGATCCGGGCGGTCAGCAGCTCGTGCTGGCGGCGCAGGTGCGCACGCGGGTCCGCGGCCGGGTCGTCGAGCAGCGCGGCGACCTCGTCGAGCGGGAAGCCCAGCTCCCGGTAGAACAGGATCTGCTGCAGCCGGTCGAGGTCGGCGTCGCCGTAGCGCCGGTGGCCGGCGTGGCTGCGCTCGCTCGGTACCAGCAGGCCGATGTCGTCGTAGTGGTGCAGGGTGCGCACCGTCACCCCGGCGAAGCCGGCCACCTGTCCCACGGAGTAGCTCACTTCCGCTCCCTTCTGTGACGCCGTCCACGCTGCCTCCTCACGTCGCGTGAGGTGCAAGCCCGGATGCGTGCCGCCCGGCCCGGACCTACCGTCGGACGCATGCCACTGCACCACGGTCACCAGCCGCCCCGGGACGAGGGCAGCGCCCGGCGCCGGCTCGCCGTGAACCCCTTCTACGGTCAGACGGACCCGACCGGCGGTATGACCGAGGCCCCGCCCACGCACCGCCTTCCCGACACTCCCCTGCCGCCCATGACGGCGTACCGGCTGGTCCACGACGAGCTGATGCTGGACGGCAACGCCCGGCTGAACCTGGCCACCTTCGTCACCACGTGGATGGAGCCGCAGGCCGGCGTGCTGATGAGCGAGTGCCGGGACAAGAACATGATCGACAAGGACGAGTATCCGCGCACCGCCGAGCTGGAGCGGCGCTGCGTGGCGATGCTCGCCGACCTGTGGCACGCGCCCGACCCGTCGGCGGCCGTGGGCTGCTCGACGACGGGGTCGAGCGAGGCGTGCATGCTGGCCGGGATGGCGCTGAAGCGGCGGTGGGCGCTGCGCAACGCCGGCCGCTATCCGGCGACCGCGCGGCCCAACCTCGTGATGGGCGTGAACGTGCAGGTCTGCTGGGAGAAGTTCTGCAACTTCTGGGAGGTGGAGGCCCGGCAGGTGCCCATGGAGGGCGACCGCTTCCACCTCGACCCGCAGGCGGCCGCCGAGCTGTGCGACGAGAACACGATCGGGGCCGTCGGCATCCTCGGCTCCACCTTCGACGGGTCCTACGAGCCGATCGCCGACCTGTGCGCCGCCCTGGACGACCTCCAGGAGCGGACCGGCCTCGACGTCCCGGTGCACGTCGACGGGGCGTCGGGCGCGATGGTCGCGCCGTTCCTCGACGAGGACCTGGTGTGGGACTTCCGGCTGCCGAGGGTCGCCTCGATCAACACCTCGGGGCACAAGTACGGGCTCGTCTACCCCGGTGTCGGCTGGGCGCTGTGGCGGGACGCGGACGCGCTGCCCGAGGAGCTGGTGTTCCGGGTCAACTACCTGGGCGGCGACATGCCGACCTTCGCGCTGAACTTCTCCCGGCCCGGCGCGCAGGTGGCCGCGCAGTACTACACGTTCCTGCGGCTGGGCCGCGAGGGCTACCGGACCGTGCAGCAGACCTCGCGGGACATCGCCCGGGGCATCGCCGAGCGGGTGGAGGCGCTCGGCGACTTCCGGCTGCTGACGCGCGGCGACGAGCTGCCGGTGTTCGCCTTCACGACGGCCGAGGACGTAAAGGCGTACGACGTGTTCGACGTGTCCCGGCGGCTGCGCGAGGGCGGCTGGCTGGTGCCCGCGTACACCTTCCCGCCGCACCGCGAGGACCTGTCCGTGCTGCGCGTGGTGTGCCGCAACGGCTTCTCGGCGGACATGGCGGACCTGCTCCTCGCCGACCTGGAGCGGCTGCTGCCGGACCTGCGCCGGCAGCCGTATCCGCTGACCCGCGACAAGGCCGCGGCCTCCGGGTTCCACCACCAGAGCGTCCTCAACGGCTGAGGCGCGCGAACCTCCCCACCGCCAGCGGGAAGAACACCGCGAGCAGGACCAGCGGCCAGCCGACGGCCGCCCAGGCGTGCCCGGGCTCGCCGCCGGGGCCGCCCAACAGGTCGCGCACGGCCGTGGCGGTCTGGGACAGCGGGTTCCACTGGACTGCCGTGCCCAGCCAGCCGGGCATGGAGTCCGGTGCGGCGAAGGCGTTGGAGAGGAAGCCGACCGGCCAGACCAGGATCTGCACCGCCTGCACGAGTTCCGGCTTGCCCGCCACCAGGGCCAGGAAGATGCCGACCCACAGCATGGCGAACCGGAGGAGCAGGAGCAGGCCCATCGCCCCCAGGAACGCGCCGGGGCCGCCGTGGGCGCGCCAGCCGAGCGCGTACCCGACCGCGGTCAGCACCACGAGCCCCGCGGCCGACTGGAGCATGTCGGCGGCCGAACGGCCCACCAGCACCGCCCCGTCGGCCATCGGCAGCGAGCGGAAGCGGTCGACGACGCCCCTCTCGAGGTCCCGGGTGACGGCGATCATCGTGCCCTCCAGGCCGAAGGCCATGGTGAGCGCGAGCATCCCGGGGACCAGGTAGTCGACGTAGTCGCCGCGCACGCCCCGGCCGCCGCCGATCAGGTAGCCGAACATCAGCAGCAGCATGACCGGGAAGGCGAGGTTGACCACGACCGTCACCGGCTGCCGCGCCCAGCGGGCCAGCTCACGGCGGGTCATGGTCCAGGAGTCGGTCAGGGCGTAGGCGGTCACGCGGCCTCCTCGGTGCGGTCGGTGAGGTGCAGGAAGACCTCGTCCAGGGTCGGGCGGCGCAGGGCCACGTCCTCGGCCTCGACCCCGGCCTCCTCCAGCGCCCGTACGACGCCGGAGAGCGCCGCCATCCGGTCGGTGACCGGTGCGCTGAGCAGCCGGCGGTCGGGGTCGACGCGGACGCCGGTGAGCGGGAGCAGGGCGACGGCGGCGCCCAGTCGGCCGGCGTCGCGCAGGACGACGTCGATGCGGTCGCCGCCGACGGCGGCCTTGAGCTCGTCCGCCGTGCCGTCGGCGACGACCCGGCCGGCGTCGACGACGGAGATGCGGTCGGCGAGCTGGTCGGCCTCCTCCAGGTACTGCGTGGTGAGCAGGACCGTCGTACCGCCGCCGACCAGGGAGCGGACCGACTCCCACACCTCGGCGCGGCCGCGCGGGTCGAGGCCCGTGGTCGGCTCGTCCAGGAAGAGCACCTCCGGTTCGGTGATGAGGGACGCGGCGAGGTCCAGGCGGCGCCGCATGCCGCCGCTGTAGGCGCTGACCGGTCTGCGTCCGGTGTCGCCCAGGCCGAAGCGGTCGAGCAGTTCGCCGGCACGCGCGCGTGCCCGCCGGGCGCCCAGATGGTGCAGGCGGCCGAACATCTCCAGGTTCTGCCGGCCGCCCAGTTCCTCGTCGAGCGCCGCGTGCTGGCCGAGCAGTCCGATGCGCAGCCGTACGGCGTACGCCTCGGCGACGGGATCGTGCCCGGCCACCTCGATGCGGCCCGCGTCCGGGCGCAGCAGGGTGGACAGGATCCGGACGAGGGTGGTCTTGCCCGCGCCGTTGGGGCCGAGCACCCCGTGCACCGTGCCGCGGGCGACCGTGAGGTCGAGCCCGTCCAGCGCGTGCCTGCCGCCGTACTTCTTGCGTGCCCCTTCGACGGTGATCGCCGCGTCGGCCACTGCACTCCCCCTCTACTAGCCAAATTTGACTACCACCAGAAGGTAACGCGCTCGATCCGATTGGTCAAACTTGATTAGCGGGCGTCCCCGTAGTGCGGCCGCCCCGCCGCGAAGGGGTTCTCCTGGCCCTCCGCCAGCACGCCGACGAACGGCTCGCCCTCGCCGGCGAAGGTGTACGCGCCGCCCCGGATCCGCTCGATCAGACCCCGGGTCCACTCGGCACCGGAGTCGGCCGAGTGGACCCAGAAGTTCATGATCTCGCCGATGTGCCCGAGCTGGCCGGGCCCCTCCTCGGGCGTGTAGTAGTCGGTGACGGAGGCACGCCACTCCTCGATCTTCCGCACCCGCTCCTCCAGCAGCGCGAGGGCCTCCGCGCGCGGGAGGTCGACCATGAAGCCGAGCGCCGCGGTGAGCACGTCCGGCCGCTGGTCGTAGGCGGTCAGAGAGGAGCGGAGCAGGGTGAGGTACTCCTCGGTGCCCCGCTCGGTGATCTCGTACTCCGTGCGGGGCGGGCCGCCGGCCGTGGACGGGGCGATCTCGTGCGCGACGAGCAGGCCCTGCTTGGCCATCTGCTTGAGCGCGTGGTAGATCGAGCCGGGCTTGGCGTTGGACCACTCGTGCGCGCCCCAGTACTCCAGGTCGTTGCGCACCTGGTAGCCGTGGGCCCGCCCGTGCTGGCGGACGGCACCGAGCACGAGGAGACGGATCGCTGACATGGAGCCCAGCCTAGATCCGGCGCCGGAGTCCGCCCGCCCGGGACCTCGGAACGGGAAGCCGGGCTTCAGAACGGGAAGCCGCTGCGCCCGTGCTGGACCGAGATCCACTTCTGCGTGGTGAAGGCGTCCAGCATGGTGTCGCCGTTCAGCCGGCCGATGCCGGAGTGCTTCTCGCCGCCGAAGGGCACGATCGGCTCGTCGTGCACGGTGCCGTCGTTCACGTGGAACATGCCGGTGTCGATCCGCTTGGCGAAGGCGACGCCCCGCTCGACGTCCGCCGTGTGCACGGCGCCGCTGAGGCCGTAGGGGGTGTCGTTGACCAGGCGTACGGCCTCCTCCTCGCCGTCGAAGGGGACGAGGAAGGCGACGGGGCCGAAGACCTCCTGCTTCAGCAGGGCGGAGTCGGCGGGCAGCCCGGTCAGGACCGACGGCGTGACGAGGTTGTCGGTGGTGGTGCCGCGCACCAGGGCGGTCGCGCCCTCGGCGAGCGCCTGCTCGACCACGCCGGAGAGCGCGTCGGCCTGCGAGGAGTTGATCACCGGTCCGATGACGGTCGACGGGTCGCTCGGGTCGCCGGCCTTGAGGGTCTTCACCTTGGCGACGAACTTCTCGGTGAACTCGTCGGCCACCGCGCGGTCGACCAGCACGCGGTTGGCGGCCATGCAGACCTGGCCCTGGTGGACGAAGCGGCTGAAGACGGCCGCGTCGACCGCGTAGTCGACGTCGGCGTCGTCGAGGACGACCAGTGCGCTGTTGCCGCCCAGTTCGAGCACCGAGCGCTTGAAGTGGGCGGCGCAGACGGTGGCCACGTGCCGGCCGACCTTGTCCGAGCCGGTGAAGGAGATCACCTTGGGGACCGGGTGCTCCAGGAAGGCGTCGCCGATCTCCGCGATGTCGGTGACCACGACGTTCAGCAGGCCGCCCGGCAGGCCGGCGTCCTCGAAGAGCTTCGCCACCAGGGTGCCGCCGACGACCGGTGTGTTCTGGTGCGGCTTGAGGACGACACCGTTGCCCAGGGCGAGGGCGGGGGCGACCGACTTCAGGGAGAGCAGGAAGGGGAAGTTGAAGGGGCTGATGACACCCACGACGCCGACCGGCACCCGGTAGACCCGGTTCTCCTTGCCGTCGACCGGCGAGGGGATGATCCGGCCCTCGGGGCGCAGCGCCAGGTGGACGGCCTCGCGCAGGAACTCCTTGGCGAGGTGCAGCTCGAAGGCGGCCTTCAGGCGGGTGCCGCCCAGCTCGGCGACGATCGCCTCGCTGATCTCCGCCTCGCGCTCCTCCACGAGGCGCAGCGCCTTCTCGAACACCGCGCGACGCGCGTAGGGGTTCGTCTCCGCCCACCGCTTCTGCGCGCGCTCGGCCGCCCGGTACGCGGCGTCGACCTCGTCGACGGTGGCTATGGTGATCGAGGCCAGCTTCTCGTCGTCGTACGGGTTGAAGTCGATGATGTCCCAGGAGCCGGTGCCCGGACGCCACTCGCCGTCGATGTACTGCTGGGCGAGGTCGGTGAAGTACGACGACATGTGATCCCTCAATCCCCTAGCTGCCGCCGCAGCTGCCGCGAGCGGCCTGATGGGACGTCATCGTACTTATGTTTCAGGAGAGTTGGAGAAGACCCCGCAGTAGGTCACGGCTCTCGTCCGGCCCCGGGCTGTCGTGCTGGAGCTCCTTGAGCGCCGTCTCGTACTGGGTGACGTCCTCGCGCTTGTCCAGGTACAGGGCGCTGGTGAGCTGCTCCAGGTACACGACGTCCGAGAGGTCGGACTCGGGGAAGCTGAGGATCGTGAACGCGCCACCTTCGCCGGAGTGCCCGCCGAAGCCGAACGGCATGACCTGAAGCCTCACATTGGGGCGTTCCGACATGTCGATCAGATGCTGGAGCTGCCCGCGCATCACCGCGCGGTCGCCGTACGGGCGGCGCAGCGCGGCCTCGTCCAGGACGATGTGGAACTCGGGTGCGTTCTCGGCGACGAGGTGCTTCTGCCGCTCCAGGCGCAGCGTCACGCGCCGCTCGACGTCGGCCTCGCTCGCGCCCTTCATGCCGCGCCGGACGACCGCGCGGGCGTACTCCTCGGTCTGCAGCAGGCCGTGCACGAACTGCACCTCGTACACCCGGATCGAGGACGCGGCGCCCTCCAGGCCCACATAGGTGGGGAACCAGCTCGGCAGCACGTCGCTGTAGCTGTGCCACCAGCCCGCGACGTTGGCCTCCTTGGCCAGCGAGAGCAGGGAGGCGCGCTCCTGTTCGTCCGTGATGCCGTACAAGGTCAGCAGGTCCTCGACGTCCCTCGTCTTGAAGCTCACCCGGCCCAGCTCCATCCGGCTGATCTTCGATTCGGAGGCGCGGATCGAGTAGCCCGCCGCCTCGCGCGTGATCCCCCGTGTCTCACGCAGTCGCCTGAGTTGTGATCCGAGCAGCATGCGCCGCACCACCGATCCGGGCTCTCCCGCGCTCACGTTCGCCAGCCTCCCCAACCGTCTTCAGGGGCCGAAGTCTGCCACTAAAACACTCCGAGCAGTACTCGTCCGGTTACGGAAACGGAATCGAGCCAAAGAGAACGTGCGGGAACGGTCGGGGAGTTGACGTCCGGCGCTCGGATTGTGAGGTGAAGGCGGCGCGAAGACGGCGGAAAAATTACCCAACAAGCGGTACGGGCAGGTCCATTTCGGTCACGTGCACGTGCATCTGCCCTTGCATCTGGGGTACGCATCCGAAACCATGGTCCCGCACCACCGCGCCGCATCGCTACGACCGCGAATTCCCGGGAGTGCCTCGCATGGGGACGAATGGATCGACCATGCTCGAGCCGTTACGGCAGGGCCTTCCGCCACTCGACCCCGCGGCCGTCTCCAACGCGGCGTCCTGCGCCCTGCCGCCCCGCTACGAGGCGGTGCGCGAGGCCCGGCGGTTCACCCGCAGAACGCTCGACGGCTGGGAGATGGGCGACCGTTTCGACGACGTCTGTCTCGTCGTGTCCGAGCTCGTCACCAACGCCCTGCGCCACGCCCTGCCGGCGAACGCCCCGCGACTGGCCGACCGGAACGGCCCCGTGCGGCTGCACCTGATGCGCTGGAGCGAGCGGCTGGTGTGCGCGGTGCGCGACCCCAGCCACGACAGTCCGGTCGCGCGGGACACCGACGACTTCTCGGCCGAGTCGGGCCGCGGCCTGTTCCTCGTCGACTCCTTCAGCGACAGCTGGGGCTGGCACCCGATGGCCGGCACGCTCGGGGGCAAGGTCGTCTGGGCGCTGTTCCGGCTCCAGAAGCCCGCGGACTGACCGTCCCGCGAATTTCCTGCGGCGTGAGCGGCCCCGGCGACGCGGGCGGTCAGCTCGCGATCAGGTGATCGAACTCGCCGTCCTTGACGCCAAGCAGCATGGCCTCGATCTCGGCACGCGTGTAGACGAGCGCGGGACCGTCGGGGAAGCGCGAGTTGCGCACGGCGACGCCCCCGTCCGGCAGCCGCGCGAACTCCACGCAGGAGCCCTGCGAGTTGCTGTGCCGGCTCTTCTGCCAGGCCACGTCGTGCAGCTGCGTGGCCGCCATGCCGTTGTACACGCCGGACGCGTCGTCAACGTCGTACACGTCGTGGTCCACAGGTCGCTCCCCGGTGGTGCACTGGCTGGTGTGGCCATTTGATGCAGCGGTCAACTGGTCCGGATCATAACCCCGTTCACGTGCGGATGCATGAGCAAATGCACGTGCACGCGCGGTGTTGCTCCGGTTACAGCGCTGACGGCCGCCGTCCCGAAAGCCCTTGCCCTCTTTGACGCCCGCTCCGAAGAAGTCGTTCCCGCGTCTGCCCCGGTATTCGGAGAACATGCGCCGACGACCCTGTGAGACGGCATGCGACGACACCGGGACCCGTCGGACGGAACGGGCCCCGGTGTCGCCGGGGAGGGCGGCTGGGGCGCCGCCGGTCAGCGGGTCGCGTAGGGCAGCAGCGCCATCTCGCGCGCGTTCTTGACGGCCCTGGCCAGCTGCCGCTGCTGCCGGGCCGAGACCCGGGTGACGCGGCGGCTGCGGATCTTGCCGCGGTCGGAGAGGAACTTCCGCAGCAGGTCGGTGTCCTTGTAGTCGATGTACGTCACCCCGGCCGCGTCCAGCGGATTGGGGCGCTGCTCGGCGGGCCGGCGGTCGCTCTTGCGGGGCATGGGCGGTCAGACCTCCAGGAGGGTGTCGAAGGCGGGCGGCAGCCGTCGCCAGGCGGCGTGGCCCGCGGCGTACTCGGCGTCGGTCAGCAGGCAGGACTCCAGAAGCCGTTCGAGTCCGTCCCGGTCGAGTCCCGGCGACGTGAAGACCAGGTGCTGGCAGCGGTCGCCGTGCTCGGGGTGCCAGTCCAGCGCGGCGGCGGCGCGCCGCACGGGCGGGACCAGTTCCCAGGCCGCGTCGGGCAGCGACGCCATCCACGGGCCCGCGCTCTCCACGCACAGGGCCCCGCCCGCGGCGTCCCAGTGCAGCAGCGTGTCCGCCTTGTCGGCGAGCCAGAAGCGGCCGCGGCTGCGGGCGGCGGCGCAGGTCAGGTCCTCCAGCGCCTGGTACAGCCGCTCCGGGTGGAAGGGGCGGCGCCGGCGCCAGACGAAGGTGGCGACACCGTGCGCGTCGGCCTCCGCGGGCAGCAGCGCGCAGGCGGGGTGCTGGGCGGCCGCCGCGGCCTCCACGTCGAAGCCGGCGAACGCCGCCCGCGCCAGGGCGGAGGAGGCGGGCGCGGACGGGCGGGCGCCCGCCGGGCCACCGTGGCCGATCGGGACCCGGCGGGCCGTCGGGTGCAGCTGGGACAGCAGCTCGCGATCCTCGTCGTCGGCCTCCGGGGAGTCGGCGACGGCGAGGACGGGGGCGTACTCCAACTGGCGTGCGAAGGTGTCGGCGACGGTGCGCTGATCGGTGGCCGCGGCGGCGAGGCCGCCCTCCGCGAGATCGTCGCCGTTGCCGAGGTACGGCAGGACCAGTGCCGGGTCGACGGCCGTGATCACGCCGGTGACGGTGAAGCCGCCGGCCGTCACCACCTCCGCCATCGCCTTGGGCTCGACCGAGTCCCACAGCTCGACCACGGCCAGCGGGGTGCCTCCGGCGTCCGCCAGCCGTCCCAGCTCGGGGACGAGGTCCTCGCGCAGGGCACAGCACGCGCAGTCGTTGACGAGGGGCGCCTCACCGGTGGACAGGACACCGGTGGCGTCCCGGACGGTGCGTACGACCGTGCCCGCGGCGGCCGTCGCCAGGTCGTGGTGGAGGACCACGCTGCCGGGCACGTCGGCCAGCAGCCGCGCCACGGCCGCCCGGCGGGCGTCCGCGTGCAGCCCCGCGACGATCACCACCGGCAGGGCCGGCGACGGGCTCATGCCCCGCCCCGCTTCCCGTACCGGCGCTCGAAGCGCTCCACGCGTCCGGCGGTGTCCAGGACGCGGGCGGTGCCGGTGTAGAAGGGGTGGCTGACGTTCGAGATCTCGACGTCCACCACCGGGTAGGTACGGCCGTCCTCCCAGGCGATCGTGCGCTCGGAGGTCATGGTCGAGCGGGTGAGGAAGGCGTGGCCCGCGGCACGGTCGCGGAAGACGACCGGGCGGTACTCCGGGTGGATTCCCTCGCGCATGGCGGTCAGCGCTCCTCTCGGAAGTCGACGTGGCGGCCGACGACCGGGTCGTACTTGCGCAGCGTCAGGCGGTCGGGGTCGTTGCGGCGGTTCTTGCGGGTCACGTAGGTGAAGCCGGTCCCGGCGGTGGACCGGAGTTTGATGACCGGGCGGAGTTCGTTGCGTGCCATGCTGGTACCTTAATGAAAATGAATTCCATTAGCACCGACGTCTGACGAGAGGTACGTCACCATGTCCGCGCACTGCATGCTCACCGGGGCCCGGCCGGGCTTCGGCAACCGCATCTCCCACTCCCACCGGCGGACTTCACGCCGCTTCGACCCCAACATCCAGACCAAGCGCTACTGGCTGCCGAGCGAGGGCCGGCACGTGCGGCTGCGGCTGAGCACGAAGGGGATCAGGACCGTCGACGCGATCGGCGTGGAGGCGGCCGTGGCACGCGTCCGCGCGCGGGGGGTGCGGGTCTGATGGCGAAGAGGAGCAAGGTCGCGAAGAACGAGCAACGGCGCCTGACCGTCGCGCGGTACGCCGCACGGCGGGCGGAACTGAAGGAGATCATCCGCAGGCCGTCCTCGACCGAGTCCGAACGGCGTGCGGCCCAGCGGGAGTTGCGTGCCCAGCCACGCGACGCGAGCCCCACGCGGGTACGTAACCGCGACCAGATCGACGGGCGCCCGCGCGGCGTCTTCCGCGCCTTCGGCCTGTCCCGGGTGAATCTGCGTGAGCAGGCACACGCCGGACATCTGCCGGGAGTTCGCAAGTCGTCCTGGTAGCTTGCCGCTGACGCGGGGCCACCCGGCCGTCCGGCTACAGCTTGGAGCTTGCGGTGACACTGGTGACTGGGGAGAGCACGGCGAGCACGGCGGACGCGGGCAGCGCGGCGGACGCGGCGCGCGCGGGCGTCCGCGGCGGCGCGCGGCGGTCCGCCCGGGCGGCCGCCGCGGCCGTCGCCCTGGTGGGCGCGCTGACGCTGACCGCGTGCAGCGACGACGGTGACTCCGACGGCGGCTCGGGCAAGGACGGCGCGCCCTCGGCCGCGCCCAGCGCCTCGGCGAGCGCGGACACGGGCGGTGCCGGCGGCGCCTCGCCGTCCGCCCCGGCCGGTGAGCTGGAGGGCAGCTGGCTGACGACCACCGACGGCAACGCCGTCGCCCTGATGGTCACCGGCGACAAGGCCGCCCTCTTCGCCACGGGCGGGTCCGTGTGCAGCGGCACCGCGGGCGAGGAGTCCGGCACCCGCACCCTCCGCCTGAAGTGCACCGACGGCAACGACGACCGGGCGAACGGAACGGTCGAGTCGGTCGACGGGACGTCACTGAAGGTGAAGTGGCAGGGCTCCCTCGGTGAGGAGACGTACACCAAGTCCGAGGGCGGTTCGCTGCCGCCGGGTCTGCCGACGGCCGGTCTGGGCTCCTGAGCCGCACTCGGTCCTGCACCACACGCACGAAGGAACCACGCCATGCGCACCACCGGACCGCCCGCCCTCGCCGCGGTCGCCGTCACCGCGGCCCTTCTCCTCGCCGGCTGCGACAGCGGGGGCGGGGACGGGGGCGGTGACGGCGGCGGCAAGAGCAGCACCGGCGCCCGCGGCCCCGCCGCCTGCCGGATCGGGGAGACGGATGTGGAGATCGCGGCGAGCCCCGCTCCGGCCGCCGGCGACACGGGCACCGTCTCCGTGAACCTCGCCAACCGCGGTCCGGCGTGCACGCTCGACGGCTTCCCCTCCGTGACCCTCACCGGCACCGGCGCCCCTGCCGGGGTCCCCGCGGACGAGGCCGCCACCGCGCAGCGGCTGACCCTCGCGGCGGACGGCACGGCCACGTTCGCCCTGACCTACGTGCGCGGGTCCGCCGACGGCCTCGACGTGCGGTCGGCGGAGTTCGCCCTGCCCGGCGACGCCACGACCCACCGCTTCCCGTGGTCGTACGGCGAGGTCGCGGTGAAGGGCGAGGGGCCGGACGCCGCCGTGAGCGCGTTCCAGCGCGCCGGGGACTGACCGGGGCCGGTCGACCGACCGGGGCTTACCGGCCCGGCAGCGGGCGCCGGTGGCCGACCTGGGCCCGGTCGGCCGCGCGGGTGCCCTCCGTCCAGCCGGCCGCGTCGTCGACGCCCCGCAGCCGGGTCGTGGTCGTCTCCGGGAACATCCGCTCCAGGCGGTCGGTGACCGCGACCTCGCGGGAGGCGAGCACCGGGAGCAGATCGGCGTCCGCCGCCCCCGTCTCGGCGGCCGTGCGCTCGGCGACGGCTCTCAGGCGGGTACCCGCGCGGTGGGCGTAGGCCGCGAGGAACGACTGACGGAAGGTTTTGGTCCGCTTGCGCCCTCCGGCGCGCTGGGCGGCCTCCGCCCTGGTCATCGCGGTCTCGGCCTGCACCAGCAGGGAGGTGTAGAGGAGTTCGACCGCCTCCAGGTCGGCCTCGAAGCCGACGACGGTGGAGAAACCGAACGCCTCGTTCCACACGGCCCGGCAGTGGTTGGCGTCGGCCACCGCGTCCAGCAGCACCGCCTTGGCCTGCTCGTAGGGCGGCTCCACCCCGATCCGGCAGGCGCCCGGCGCGTCCGGCGCGGGCGCGTGCGCCGACAGCAGCGCCTCGTCGACGCTGTGCCGGGCCATCAGCTCCTGCGCCTTGGCGCTGAGCGCCTCCGCCTCCTCCGGGTACCCGGTCGCCTCCGCCTTGGCGAGCAGCGCGCGGATGCGGGCGAGGGCACGGGACTCGGGCCGGGACTCCCGGTGCGGCTCCCCCGTCTCCAGCGGCTCCAGCACGGGCAGGCGCAGCAGCAGGCGGTAGAGCTCCAGTACGGCGGTGGCGTGCGAGAAGCGGTCGGTGCGGGGCCCCGCCGTCGGGTCCGGCAGGTCTTCGAGCTGCGCGGCCCAGCGGGGGCCGCGCGGACGGTCGTGCGGCGCCTGGGCCCGGATCAGCCCGGCCACCAGCCGTACGTGCGCGTCGTCCAGCTCGCGCCGCACGATCCGTACGACGTCGGCGGGCTGCCAGCCGCGCCGCCAGGCCGTCGCCACGAACTCCGCACCCCGCCGGGCCAGTTCGGCATCGGCCGCGGGGTCCGCCGCGAGCAGCGAGGCCGCGGTGTCGAGGGCGGTGTCGGCGGTGTCGTACAGGGCTGCCCCGAAGGCGCGGTCGACGGTGCTGGACGTGCTCACCCGGTGATGGTGCCACGACGGCCACGACAGGACACTGTCAACCACTGGTTGACAGTGTCAGGAGCGCAACCTACGGTTGACACATGACGACGAACTCGAGCAGCATCACGTCATCCGTACGTCTCGACGACCTCATCAACGCCATCAAGAAGGCGCACGCGGAGCCGCTCGAACAGCTCCAGGACGCCGTCATCGCCGGAGAGCACCTCGGCGAGGTGGCGGACCATCTGATCGGCCACTTCGTGGACCAGGCCCGGCGTTCGGGCGCGTCCTGGACGGAGATCGGCAGGCGCATGGGGGTCACCCGGCAGGCCGCGCAGAAGCGTTTCGTGCCCAAGGAGTCGGCCGACCTGGACGCGAGCCAGGGCTTCAGCCGCTACACGCCCCGCGCGCGCAACGCGGTGATGGCCGCGCACAACGAGGCCGTGGCCGCGGGCGCCACCGAGGGCCTGCCCGAGCACCTCGTCCTCGGCGTGCTCACCGAGCGCGAGGGTCTCGCCGCCAAGGCCATCGCCCAGCAGGGCGTCCCCCTCGACGCGGTCCGCGAGGCGGCCCAGGCGGCGCTTCCGCCGGCCGCCGACGAGGTCCCGGAGCTGGTGCCGTACGGGCCGGCGGCCAAGAAGGTCCTGGAACTCACCTTCCGCGAGGCCCTGCGCCTCGGCCACGACTACATCGGCACCGAGCACATCCTGCTCGCCCTGCTGGAGCACGAGCACGGAGAGGGCGTGCTGAGCGGCCTCGGCATCGGCAAGGACGCGGTGGAGCGGTACGTCACCGAGACGGTGTCCCAGTTCCTGACGGCGGCGGAGGAAGCGGAGGAGCCCGGGAAGGAGGCGGCCGGGGCGGGGGACGCCTGAGCCGGGCCGATGCGCGGGACGCCTGAGCCGGGGCCGATGCGCGGGGTCACGCCGTTGTCAGACCCTCCTGTCACACTCGCGGCATGGCCGACCGGTGGGCGCTCGCCGTGGCCGAGGACGGTGGCGTGGACGTCGCCCCCCTCGGCCCCGACGGGCTGCCCGCCGGACCGGTGCGGCGGGAGCCCGGCCTCGCCGAGGCCGTCCGCGCCCGCCCGGACGTCACCCGATGGGTCTGGCGCTCCACCGCGGAGATCTACCCGCGCCTGCTCGCCACGGGGGTGCGAGTGGAGCGGTGCTACGACATCGAGGCCGCCGAGACCCTCCTCCTCGGCCACGAGGGGAGATACGGGCAGCCGCATTCGGCCGCCGCCGCCCTCGCCCGCCTGCGCGGCGGCCCGGTACCGCCCGACCCGCCGCAGCGGTCCGCCGCACCGGGCGCGCAGTCCCCGCTGTTCGAACCGCAGGGCGTGCACGTCCCCCTGGACGACCTCCTCGCCGTCTACGCCGAGCAGCAGCGCCGCCACGACCGGTCCGCGCACCCCGACCGGCTGCGGCTGCTGACGGCGGCCGAGTCGGCGGGGATGCTGGTCGCCGCCGAGATGAACCGCGCCGGACTGCCCTGGCGGGCCGACGTGCACCGCGAGGTGCTCCACGACCTGCTCGGCGAGCGGTATGCGGGCGGGGGCGAACCGCGCCGCCTGGCCGAGCTGGCGGAGGAGGTCTCCGCCGCGTTCGGGCACCGGGTGCGGCCGGACCTGCCCGCCGACGTCGTCAAGGCGTTCGCCCGGGCCGGAATCAGGGTCACCTCCACCCGCCGCTGGGAGCTGGAGTCGGTCGACCACCCGGCGGTGAAACCCCTGCTCGCATACAAGAAGCTGTACCGGATCTGGGTCGCCCACGGGTGGTCCTGGCTGCAGGACTGGGTGCGCGACGGCCGCTTCCGCCCCGAGTTCCTCGCCGGCGGCACCGTCACCGGGCGCTGGGTGACCAACGGCGGGGGCGCGCTGCAGATCCCCAAGGTGATCCGGCGGGCCGCCGTCGCCGACCCGGGCTGGTGCCTGGTCGTCGCCGACGCCGACCAGATGGAGCCGCGCGTCCTCGCGGCGATCTCCCGCGACCCCGGTCTGATGGAGGTGGCCGGCCGGGAGACCGACCTCTACCAGTCGGTGTCCGACCGGGCCTTCTCCGGCGACCGCGCCCAGGCCAAGCTCGCCGTGCTCGGCGCGGTGTACGGCCAGACCTCCGGCGACGGCCTGAAGAACCTCGCCGCCCTCCGGCGCCGCTTCCCGAGGGCGGTGGCGTACGTCGACGACGCGGCCCGCGCCGGCGAGGAGGGCAGGCTCGTGCGCACCTGGCTGGGGCGCACCTGCCCGCCGGCCGCCGGAACGCCGGACGACGACCCGGCCGAGGAGGCGGGCATGCCCCAGGACGCCCCCGGCCGCGAGGAGTGGGTGCCGGGCTACGCCTCCACCGACGCCCGTGCGCGCGGCCGCTTCGCCCGCAACTTCGTCGTCCAGGGCAGCGCCGCCGACTGGGCCCTGCTGATGCTGGCCGCGCTGCGGCGGGCCTTGGCGGGATCGGCGGCGGAGCTGGTGTTCTTCCAGCACGACGAGGTGATCGTGCACTGTCCCCGGGAGGAGGCCGACACGGTCGTCGCGGCCATCCGCGAGGCGTCCGACCTGGCAGGCCACCTCACCTTCGGCCGCACACCGGTCCGCTTCCCGTTCACGACGGCGGTGGTGGAGTGCTACGCGGACGCGAAGTGAGCGGGGGGCCGCGCCGACCGGCCGGGACTCACCGGCCGCGCCCGTCGCCGTATCAGTCGCCGCTCACCGTGTCAGGCCGTATTCCACAGCTGCCGGAGCCACCAGCCCCGCATGGCGCCGTGGCGGGCGTAGGCCCCCACCGTGCACCCCAGGATCGGTCCGTAGGCCGCTGTCTCCCACGGGTCGAACGTCACACTCGGCCCAAGGCCCACCTTGGCCACCGACATGATCCCGACCTCGGCATGTTCCGCCTCGTGCCGGGCGGGACCGAGCCCACCGGCCCCGGATCCTGGCCCGACTGAGAACAGAAGTGAGACCGCCCGACACCCGCGCGGAGCGCTCCCGCGGCCGCCGTCGCACCCGCTGAATGAAAAGGCCCAGCTCAGGTAACGTCTGAGCTGGGCTTCGGATGGAGCCGCCTTCGGGATTCGAACCCGAGACCTACGCATTACGAGTGCGTTGCTCTGGCCATCTGAGCTAAGGCGGCACGCTGTGCGCACCATGGTGCGATCAGCAACGTCGGTAAGTCTACACAGTTTCCGGGGGTGCTTCGTACCCGCCCCGGAGGCGGGGCCTGCGGGGCGGGTGGCGACGGTGATGGTTATGAGCAGCGCGTGCCGTCGGCCGGTGGGGTGCCGCGCAGGAGGTAGGTGTTGATCGCCGTGTCGATGCAGGTGCTGCCGCGTCCGTAGGCGGTGTGGCCGTCGCCCTCGTAGGTGAGGAGGCGGGCGGAGGAGAGCTGGCCGGCCAGGGACTGGGCCCAGCGGTACGGGGTGGCCGGGTCGCGGGTGGTGCCGACCACGACGATCGGGGTGGCGCCGGCGGCCTCGATGCGGTGCGGTTCGCCCGAGGGCTGGACGGGCCAGTAGGCGCAGTTCAGGGAGGACCAGGCCAGGCCCTCGCCGAAGACCGGGGACGCCTTCTCGAAGTCGGGGAGGGCCGCGCGCACCTGGTCCGGGGAGGAGAAGGCCGCCGGGAGGTCCAGGCAGTTCACCGCCGCGTTGGCGGACATCAGGTTGCTGTAGCGGCCGTCGGCGCCGCGCTCGTAGTAGCTGTCCGACAGGACGAGCAGGCCGGCGCCGTCGTGCTGCTTCATCGCCGAGCCCAGCGCCTCGCGCAGCTGCTGCCAGGCGCCCTCGTCGTACATCGCCGCGATCACGCCCGTGGTGGCCAGGGACTCGGTGAGCTTGCGGCCGTCGGCGTCGCCGGTGGGGACGGGCTTGGCGTCCAGGTCGTCGAAGAATGCCTTCAGGTTCTTGCCGACCTGGTCGGGGGAGGTGCCCTTGCCGCCGAGCGGGCAGTCCGGCTGCTGTACGCAGTCCTTGGCGAACGACTGGAACGCCGTCTCGAAGCCCGCCGTCTGCTCCAGGTTCAGCCGGCGGGCGGACAGGGACGGGTCCATCGCGCCGTCCAGGACCAGGCGGCCCGTCCGGGCCGGGAACAGGCCCGCGTACGTCGCCCCCAGGAAGGTGCCGTACGAGGCCCCGACGTAGGACAGCTTCTCGTCGCCCAGTACCGCCCGCAGGACGTCCATGTCCCGGGCCGCCTCGACGGTCGAGACGTGGCGCAGCAGCTTCGGCGCGTCCGCTCCGCAGCCCTCGGCGAAGCCCTTGTAGGCGGCGACCAGCAGGTCGGTCTCCCTGGCGTCGTCCGGGGTGACGTCCGTCTTCGTGTACGCGTCCATCCTCGGCCCGTCGAGGCACTCCACGGGCTCGCTGCGGGCCACGCCCCGCGGATCGACGGCCACCATGTCGTACCGGGCGCGGACCTCCGCCGGGTAGCCGATGCCCGCGTACTGCTGGAGGTAGCCGATCGCGGAGCCGCCCGGCCCGCCCGGGTTCACCAGCAGGGAGCCGAGCCGCTTGCCTGGGCCGGTGGCCTTCTTGCGGGCCACGGCGAGGCGTACGTCACCGTCGGCCGGCTTCGCGTAGTCGAGCGGCGCCTTCATCGTGGCGCACTGGAAGCCGGGCACACCGCAGTCGCGCCAGCTCAGCTTCTGTCCGTAGTACGGCGCCAGGGACGACGGCGTGGCCTCGGGCAGCGCGGCCAGGGTCGTCTGCGCCGCCGTGGTCGCCCCGGCCGCCTCCTGCGCGGCCGGAGAACCGGCCGACGTCGAGGCGCCCCCGGCCGAACAGGCGGTGGCGAGCAGCGCGGCGGCGAGCAGCGTGGTTCCGGTACGGGTTCTGCGGTGGGTGCGCCTTGTGTGCATCCAGCGAGCGTAACTGTCCGCGACGACGGCATCGCGGTGCGTGGTTCGCGTGCCTCGTTCGTGTTACGCCGTCGGCCGGGGAGCGTCGGCCGCTCGCGCTCAGCCCGCTCTGAGCGCCATCGTCATCGCCTCCACCGCCAGCAGCGGAGGGACATTGCGGTCGAGGGCCTCTCCGCAGGCGGCGATCGCCTCGATGCGGCGCAGGGTCGACTCGGGGGTGCTGCCGCGGGCGAGCCGCTCCAGGACGTCCTCCGCGTCGGCGTTGGCGATCGCCACGCGGGATCCCAGCTGGTACGCGAGGACGTCGCGGTAGAAGCCGGTGAGCTCGGACAGGGCGAGGTCGAGGCTGTTGCGCTGCGTGCGCGCCTTGCGGCGTTTCTGGTCCGCCTCGAGGTCCTTGATCACGCCCGCCGTACCGCGCGGCAGGCGGCCGCCCTGGGCCGCGCCCAGAGCGGCCTTCAGCTCCTCGGTCTCCTTGGTGTCCATCTCCTCGGCGAGCTGCTTGGCGTCCTCCGCGGCGGCGTCCACCAGCTCCTGGGCCGCCTTGAGCGCGCCGCCGACGTCCTCGACGCGCAGCGGCAGCTTCAGCACCGCCGCACGGCGGGCCCGAGCGGCCGGATCCGTGGCCAGCCGACGGGCCCGGTCGATGTGCCCCTGGGTGGCGCGGGCGACGGACGCGGCGACGTCCGGCTCGATGCCCTCGCGGCGGACGAGCATGTCGGCGACGGCGTCGACCGACGGTGTGCGCAGATTCAGGTGGCGGCAGCGGGAGCGGATCGTGGGCAGCACGTCCTCGACGGACGGGGCGCACAGCAGCCACACCGTGCGGGGGGCGGGCTCCTCGACGGCCTTGAGGACGGCGTTCGCCGACTTCTCGTTGAGCCGCTCCGCCTCCTCCACGAGGATGATCTGCCAGCGGCCGTTCGCCGGTGAGGTGAACGACTTGCGGACGGTGTCCCGCATGTCCTGGGCCCGGATCTCCGCGCCCACGGCGACCACCGTGCTGACGTCCGCGTGGGTGCCGACCAGTGCCGTATGACACCCGTCGCAGAAGCCGCAGCCCGGTGATCCGCCAAGGGCCCGGTCGGGGCTCACGCACTGCAACGCGGCGGCGAAGGCCCGCGCCGTCTGCGTCACTCCTGCACCGGGCGGGCCGGTGAACAGCCAGGCGTGCGTCATGCTCGACGCTCCGGGGAGGGGGCCGTCGGCCGCGGCGGCCGTGACGAAGGCGTCGGCGTCCCGGGCGGCGGCGGCGAGCTGCTCGCTCACCTTCTCCTGCCCGACGAGGTCGTCCCACACGGTCATGGGTCACGCCGTCCTTCCGTCACACTCCGCCGCACACTCTGCGCCACGCCCTCCATTGTGGGGGCCGCCTCCGACAACGGGCTCCGGGCCGGTCGGAGGGCGCCGGTCAGCGCCGTCCCCGGCCCCTGCCGCGGCCTCCCCCGTCGCCGTCACGGCCGTCCTCGCGGTCGTCGTCCCTCGGGCCGAGCAGCTCGTCCGCCAGGGTCGGCAGGTCGTCCAGCGGGGTCTCCTCGGCCCAGTCGGAACGGCGCCTGCGGGGCGGTGCCTGGTCGGGGTCGATCTGCGGCAGCTCGCGCGTGGTCTCCTGCGGCTCCTCGGACCGGCCGGCACCGGCCGGTCCCTCCTCCCGGAAGTAGCCAGGCGGAACCCGGTCGGCCGGGTCGTCCCCGCGCACGGGGGGCAGTACCGCCGTCTCGTCGGCGGCACCCGGCGTCACCGGGGGCAGGACGGCCGTCTCGTCGGCGGACCGGGGCTCCACGGCCGGCAGCACCGCCGTCTCGTCCGCGGCGCCGGACGGCGCGGGCGGCTTGGGCAGCTCGGCCGTCACCTCGGACTCGGACACGCCGGACGCCCGGCCGTCGTCGCCGCGGCCATCGTCGCCGCGGCCGTCGTCGCCGCGGCCGTCGGCTCGCCGGTCGCGACGGTCGTCACGCCGGCCGACGCCGTCCCCGGTGTCCCGTACCGGGCGCAGTACCGCCGTGTCCTCCACCGGACCGCCGGAGGCGTTCGTCGGGGTGACGATGGGCGTCGGCACGGTCAGCGCATCCGAGGGGTCCTGCGCGGCCGGGGCGGCCGGGGTGCGCCGGGGGCCGTCCGCCGAGGGCGGAGCCGCCGGGCCGGGGCCCGCCGCGGCGGCGGCCGCCGCCTGCTCCGCGGCCCGGCGTGCCTCCTCGGCCCGCATCAGGGCCTCTTCGGCCTTGCGCTGCTTCTCCAGTCGCAGGGCCTCGGCCTCGGCGCGCAGCCGGGCCTCCTCCTCGGCCTGCTTGCGGAGCCGCTCCTGCTCGGCCTTGCGCCGGGCCTCCTCCTCGGCGCGGGCCTTCTCCTCCGCGAGGAGCCGGGCCCGCTCCTCCTCCGCCTTCCGGCGGGCTTCCTCGGCCCGCTGCCGGGCCTCCTCGGCCTGCCGCTCGGCCTCGCGCCGCTGCGCCTCCTCCAGTTCGCGCCGCTTGCGCTCCTCCTCCTCGGCGCGCAGCCGCTCCAGCTGTTCGAGGCGCTCGCGCTCCAGGCGCTCCTCCTCGGCCTTGCGCGCGGCCTCTTCCTCGGCCTTGCGCCGGGCCTCCTCCTCGGCCTTGCGGCGCGCCTCCTCCCGGGCCTTGATCTCGGCCTCGGACAGCGGCAGCACCCGGTCGAGCCGGTGCCGTACGACGGTGGTGACGGCCTCGGGCTCCTGGCCGGCGTCCACGACGAGGTAGCGGCCGGGGTCGGCGGCGGCCAGGGTCAGGAAACCGGCCCGCACGCGCGCGTGGAACTCGGCGGGCTCCGACTCCAGACGGTCCGGCGCCTCGGTGAACCGCTCGCGCGCGGTCTCCGGCGGCACGTCCAGCAGAACCGTCAGATGCGGGACGAGGCCGTTGGTGGCCCAGCGGTTGATCCGGGCGATCTCGGTCGGCGACAGGTCGCGGCCGGCGCCCTGGTAGGCCACCGAGGAGTCGATGTACCGGTCGGAGATGACCACGGCGCCACGCTCCAGCGCGGGCCGGACCACGGTGTCCACGTGCTCCGCGCGGTCGGCCGCGTACAGCAGCGCCTCCGCGCGGTGCGACAGACCGGCACTGGAGACGTCCAGCAGGATCGACCGCAGGCGCTTGCCCACCGGCGTCGCACCGGGCTCACGGGTCAGCACGACCTCGTGCCCCTTGCCCCGGATCCACTCGGCGAGCGCCTGGGCCTGGGTGGACTTCCCGGCACCGTCGCCGCCCTCCAGGGCGATGAAGAAACCGTTCGCCGCGGGCGTCGGCACCGGGTCGTCACCGCCGAGCAGCGCGTCCTTGAGGTCGTGCCGCAGCGGCACCCCGGACCGGTCGTCGACCTTGGCCAGCACCAGCGCCGCCACCGGCAGCAGCAGCGCGCCGGCCAGCATCAGCACGAACGCGGCGCCGCCGTGCGCGAAGACGAACTTGCCGTTCTCCAGGCGGTGCGGCCCGATCGCCGCGGCCACCACGGGCGCGATCACCGCGCCGAGCGCCACATAGACCCGGACGACGGCGTGCAGGTGGTCGGCCGTCCGGGACCGGCGCTGCTCCTCGGTCTCCTGGTCGAGCAGCGCGTGCCCGGTGTTTGCGGCCACGCCCGCGCCGATGCCGGCCAGGGCGAGGAGCAGCAGCACGCTGGTGACGTCCGGGACGAGACCGGCGGCCAGCAGGGCGACGCCGGCGAAGGCGATCGCCAGGGCCAGCAACCGCCGGCGCGACAGGGAGGGCAGCAGGGCCGGGGCCGTGCGGATGCCGACGACCACGCCGCCGGTGAGGGCGCCGGCCATCAGCCCGTACAGCACCGGGCCGCCGCCCAGGTCCTTGGCGTGCAGCACCGCCACGGCGACCGCGGCGGACACGACGGCGGCGACGGCCGCGCAGGCGAACACCAGCAGCGGCAGGGCACCGCTGCGGCCCTTGTCGACGCCGGCGGCCGAGCGCGGGCGGCGCATGCCCTCCAGCGGCGACCGGGGGCGCGGTGTGCGGGTACCGGGCAGCTCGAGGAAGGTCACCAGGGACAGGGAGGCGGCGAACAGTCCGGCCGCCACGTACGAGCCGAGGGCCGCCTGGTGCTGGGCGAACCAGTCGATGCCGGCGCCCAGCAGGTTGTTCAGCAGTCCGGCGACGACGAGCACGGCGGCGGCGAGGGGGATCGCCACGAAGCCGGTGCGCAGCGACAGGCGGCGCAGGGAGTCCATGTGGTCCGGCAGCGGCCGCACCGTCGCGCCCTCCGGGGGCGGCGCGGGCAGCAGCGCGGGGGCCGCGCCCTCCCGGCACACGGTCCAGAAGCGCTCGGCGACGCCGGTGACGAAGCCGGTCACCAGGAGGACGGCGAGGGCGTCGTCCGGGGTCCAGTCGATCCACAGCGGCGCCACGATCAGCAGGGCCGCCCGCAGGCCGTCCGCGCCCACCATGGTCCAGCGGCGGTCGAGCGGACCGTCGTGCGAGGTGAGCGACGTGATCGGGCCGAGCAGGACGGCGCCGAAGAGCAGCGTCGCCAGGATGCGGACGCCGAAAACGGTCGCCACTGCGAACGCCACGCCCCGGTAGCCCCCGCCGAACGAGCCCGCGCCTATGGCGGCCTGCACGGCGAGGAGGACCAGCACCAGCAGGGCGAGGGTGTCGCCGACACCCCCCACGAGCTGTGCGCTCCACAACCGCCTCAGCTGCGGTCGGCGCAGCAGGGCGCGGACGGCACGCTCGCGGGAGTCCGCGACCAGGGCGTCGTCCGGGGCGGGGTGAGGGGCCGTTGGCTGGTCGGCTCGCGTCATGCGTTCAGCCTATCGGGCGTCACCGACAGCCCGTGGTACCCGGCCGAACGTACGCACGCCCCGACACCGAATCGATGCCGGGGCGTTCGCTCAGCGAACGACAGCGTGTGCCGTACGGGGCCCGGGAGCTGCCCGGAGGGCTTCTCAGTCCTCCGACGCCGGGGAGCCGGAGGCCTTCTTGGCGGCCGTCTTCGTGGCCGCCTTCTTCGCCGTGGTCTTGGCGGCCGTGCTCTTGGCGGTCGTCGTCTTGGCCGCGGTCTTCTTCGCCGCCGCCTTCTTGGCCGGGGCCTTCTTGGCGGTGGTCTTCTTGGCCGCGGTCTTCTTCGCCGTCTTCTTGGCGGGCCCCTTGGCCCGCTTCTCGGCGAGCAGCTCGTAGCCCCGCTCCGGCGTGATCTCCTCGACGCTGTCGCCGGAGCGCAGGGTCGCGTTGGTCTCACCGTCGGTGACGTACGGGCCGAAGCGGCCGTCCTTGACGACGACGGGCTTCTCACTGACCGGGTCGGTGCCGAGCTCCTTCAGCGGCGGCTTGGCCGCGGCCCGGCCGCGCTGCTTGGGCTGGGCGTAGATCGCCAGCGCCTCTTCCAGCGTGATCGTGAAGAGCTGCTCCTCGGACGTCAGCGACCGGGAGTCCGTGCCCTTCTTCAGGTACGGCCCGTAGCGGCCGTTCTGCGCGGTGATCTCGACGCCCTCGGCGTCGGTGCCGACGACACGCGGCAGCGACATCAGCTTGAGGGCGTCGTCCAGCGTCACCGTGTCCAGGGACATCGACTTGAACAGCGAGGCCGTCCGCGGCTTCACGGCGTTCTTGCCGGTCTTCGGGGTGCCCTCGGGGAGCACCTCGGTGACGTACGGACCGTAGCGGCCGTCCTTGGCGACGATGGCGTGGCCGGTGGCCGGGTCGGTGCCCAGCTCGAAGTCGCCGCTGGGCTTGGCGAGCAGTTCCTCCGCCAGCTCGACGGACAGCTCGTCCGGCGCCAGGTCCTCGGGGACGTCGGCGCGCTGGTGGTTCTCGGAGTCCTTCTCGCCGCGCTCGACGTACGGACCGTAGCGCCCGACGCGCAGCACGATGTCGTTGCCGACGGGGAACGAGGAGACCTCGCGGGCGTCGATCGCGCCGAGGTCGGTCACCAGTTCCTTGAGGCCGCCGAGGTGGTCCCCGTCGCCGTTGCCCGCGTCGGCCGCGCGGCCCTCACCGGTGCCCTCGCCGAAGTAGAAGCGCTTCAGCCACGGCACGGACTGGGCCTCGCCGCGGGCGATGGCGTCGAGGTCGTCCTCCATCTTGGCGGTGAAGTCGTAGTCGACGAGCCGGCCGAAGTGCTTCTCCAGGAGGTTGACCACGGCGAAGGACAGGAAGGACGGGACGAGGGCCGTGCCCTTCTTGAAGACGTAGCCGCGGTCCAGGATCGTGCCGATGATCGACGCGTACGTCGACGGGCGGCCGATCTCGCGCTCCTCCAGCTCCTTGACCAGCGACGCCTCGGTGTAGCGGGCCGGGGGCTTGGTGGCGTGGCCGTCGACCGTGATCTCCTCGGCCGTCAGCGCGTCGCCCTCGGCGACCTGCGGCAGGCGGCGCTCGCGGTCGTCCAGCTCGGCGTTCGGGTCGTCGGCGCCCTCGACATAGGCCTTGAGGAAGCCGTGGAACGTGATCGTCTTGCCGGAGGCGCTGAACTCGACGTCCCGGCCGTCGGAGGCGGCGCCGCCGATCTTCACCGTGACGCTGTTGCCCGTCGCGTCCTTCATCTGGGAGGCGACGGTCCGCTTCCAGATCAGCTCGTACAGCTTGAACTGGTCGCCCGTCAGACCGGTCTCGGCGGGCGTGCGGAAGCGGTCGCCGGAGGGGCGGATCGCCTCGTGCGCCTCCTGCGCGTTCTTCACCTTGCCGGCGTACGTGCGCGGCTGGGCCGGCAGGTAGTCGGCGCCGTACAGCTGCGTGACCTGGGCGCGGGCGGCGGCGACCGCCGTCTCGCTCAGCGTCGTCGAGTCCGTACGCATGTAGGTGATGTAGCCGTTCTCGTACAGCTTCTGGGCGATCTGCATGGTCGCCTTGGCGCCGAAGCCGAGCTTGCGGCTCGCCTCCTGCTGGAGCGTCGTCGTACGGAACGGGGCGTACGGCGAGCGGCGGTACGGCTTGGACTCGACGGAGCGGACGGCGAAGCGCGTGCTCTCCAGCGCGGCGGCGAGCGCGCGGGCGTTCGCCTCGTCCAGGTGGAGGGTGTTCGCGCTCTTGAGCTGCCCCAGGGAGTCGAAGTCTCGGCCCTGCGCCACGCGCCGGCCGTCGACGGTCTGCAGACGCGCGACCAGCGACGACGGGTCGGAGGCGTCACCGGCGCGGCCGGTGCCGAAGGTGCCCGTCAGATCCCAGTACTCGGCGGAGCGGAACGCCATGCGCTCGCGTTCCCGCTCGACGACGAGCCGCGTCGCGACGGACTGCACACGGCCCGCCGACAGGCGCGGCATGACCTTCTTCCACAGGACCGGCGAGACCTCGTAGCCGTAGAGGCGGTCGAGGATGCGGCGGGTCTCCTGGGCGTCGACCAGCTTCTGGTTGAGCTGGCGCGGGTTGGCGACGGCGGCGCGGATCGCGTCCTTGGTGATCTCGTGGAACACCATGCGCTTGACCGGGATCTTCGGCTTGAGGACTTCCTGGAGGTGCCACGCGATGGCCTCGCCCTCGCGGTCCTCATCGGTGGCGAGGAAGAGCTCGTCCGAGTCCTTCAGCAGGTCCTTGAGCTTCTTGACCTGGGCCTTCTTGTCAGCGTTGACCACATAGATCGGCTGGAAGTCGTGTTCGACGTCCACACCGAGGCGGCGGACCTCGCCGGTGTACTTCTCGGGCACCTCGGCAGCGCCGCTGGGAAGGTCGCGGATGTGCCCGACGCTCGCCTCGACGACGTAGCCAGGGCCGAGATAGCCCTTGATCGTCTTCGCCTTGGCAGGCGACTCGACGATGACGAGTCGGCGGCCGCCGTTCGCGGTCTCGCTGGTCGGGGACAACTTCGCTCTTCTCTCCGGTCGACACTGGGGCCTGACCCAGGCGGTGCTCCCGGGTTCGGGTCGTGCTGCGTTTCGGTCGTGACGCTGCGGAGTGTGACGGTACCTCCCGCCCCCGTGTCAAACGGGAAAAGCCCGCAACGGCCACTCGAACGGTAACCCGACGAACCCTGTTCCTGCCGCCCGGAGTGCCGACCAGCCATGATGCGCGTATCCGGAGCGCGATCCCCCGATCACCGGGGCGGGGCCGCGGCCGACGTCCGGATCCGGCCCCTCACACGCGCGTCAGGCACCAGGCCCCGGCGGTCAGCGCGGCCACGGCGACGACGCTCGCGAGGGTCGCCGATGCGACGGGGCTCACACCGAGCGCGACGGGCCGGCCGTGCCGCACCCGTGTCACGGTCCACACCAGCAGGCCGCCCCCGAACAGGGCGAACACCATTCCGGCGAAGATCGCCGGCCCGCTCTCCATGGTCCCCGTGCCCCTTTTCCCCGTCCGCGAGTGTCCAGCCTCCGGGAGGCTGTCACGCGCGGGCGGCGGGCAGGCGAACCCGAGGTGAACGGGGAGCCGACGGGCGCTGCCCGTGGCGCGTTCCCCCCGGGTCCGCAGGCAGCGGCGGACCGCGGCCGGCCGCTGCGGGAATTCCCTACGCCGGTTCCAGGAACCCCTGCTCCACCAGCAGCCGGATCTGCGCGGGCGTGCGGTCGCGCAGCGCCACCGGGTCCTCGCCGACCAGCTGGGCGATGGCGTCCAGGATGCGTCCGGCACTCATGGTGCCGTCGCAGACGCCCGCGAAGCCGGCGCCGACGGTGTCGACCCGGGTGGCCCGGCGCATGCCGCGGTTCTGGCGCAGCACGACGTGCTCGGGGTCCTCGGCGCCGGGCAGGCCGACCTGCTCCTGGACGACCTCTGCGGCCAGCGCGAAGTGTGCCTCGAGCAGGGCCGCGTCGTCGTGCTCGCGCAGGTAGTCGAGGCGGTCGAAGTGCGTCCGCACCGTCTCGCCGAGCGGCTGCTCGATCGGGTGCGGCCATTCCTCCGCCGTGATCGACGGCTCCGCGGCGGCCGTCCTGCGCAGCGTGATCCAGCCGAAGCCGACGGCCCTGACCTTGCGCGCCTCGAACTCGTCCAGCCACGCGTCGTAGCGCGCCTGGTACTCGGTCTCGTCGCCGCGGTGGTCGCCGGCGTCCCTGAGCCACAGCTCGGCGTACTGCGTGACGTCCTGCACCTCGCGCTGCACGATCCACGCGTCGCAGCCGCGCGGCACCCAGGAGCGCAGCCGGTCCGTCCAGTCCTCTCCCTCCACGTGCTGCCAGTTGGCGAGGAAGTGCGCGAACCCGCCCTCGTTCAGGCGCTCCCCCGTCTGCTGAACGAGCGTGCGGCACAGATCGTCCCCGCCCATCCCGCCGTCCCGGTAGGTCAGCCGGGCCCCGGGGGAGATCACGAAGGGCGGGTTGGACACGATCAGGTCGTACGTGTCCCCCTCGCCGACCGGGTCGTAGAGCGAGCCCTCGCGCAGGTCGGCGGCGGGGGCGCCGGACAGGGCGAGGGTGAGCGCGGTGATGTGCAGCGCGCGCGGGTTGACGTCCGTCGCCGTCACGCGCGTGGCGTGGCGGGCGGCGTGCAGCGCCTGGATGCCGGAGCCGGTGCCGAGGTCGAGGGCGGCGGATACGGGGGTGCGGACGGTGAGACCGGCCAGGGTCGTGGAGGCACCGCCGACGCCGAGGACGACGCCCTCCGCGCGGTTGCCGATGCCTCCGGCGCCGCCGACCGCGCAGCCGAGGTCGGACACGATGAACCAGTCCTCGCCGTCGGGTCCGCCGTACGGCCGTACGTCCACGGTGGCCGCCAGCTCGTCGTCGACGGGCACGAGCCATCCGGTCTCCAGGCACGCGTCGACGGGCAGGACGTCCGCCACGCGCGCGTGGGACACCGGTTGCTGGAGGAGGAACAGCCGGACGAGCAGTTCCAGCGGCGTGTCGCCGCGGGTGGCCCGGAGCGCGGGCACGACCTCGCTGCGCGACAGCGCCGCGTAGGCGGGGGCGCCGAGCAGCTCCAGCAGCCCGTCGGCGGTGAAGGACGCCCCGAGCAGGGCGTCCCGCAGCCGCGCGGTGACGTCGGGGCGGTCGGCGGAGGGCAGGGGGGAGAGGCTGGCGTTACTCACACCCCCATTGTGGCCCGCGCTCCGCCTCGCGCCCCTCGGGCGGAGGCCGGTGCGCCGCCCGCCTCCCGGTGGCGGAGGCCGGTGCGCCGCCCCGCCCCCGGTGGCGGAGCCCGGTGTGCCCCCACCGCCTCGCTGGTGCCGTGGTGTCAGCCCGTGGCCGCCGGCGCCGACTGGGTGGCCGACTTGCAGCTGGGCTGCTGGGCCATCGCCTTGCCGACGTCGCCCTCCTCGAGGGTCTTCAGCGCGTCGCTGCCGGACTTGCCGAGCTTGTTCAGCTCGGTGGCGACGTCCTTGAGGCCGTCGGCGAACTTCGCCTGGTCCTTGGTGTCGAGGCCCTCCACCTGCTTCTTCAGCGAGGCGTACGAGGCCGAGAGGCCGTTGAGCTCCTTGACCGCGTCCTGCTGCTTCTTCTCGCCGTCCTCGACGTCCGGCGCCCCGGCGTTCTGGACCGTGCTCGCCATCGCCTTGTAGGCGTCGGACATGTCCTGGAAGGCCTTCGCGTCGGTCTTCTGGACCTGCTCCGGCGTGCTGTTGTCCGAGGTCTCCTTCTGGATCGCGGCGTTGGCGGCCTCGATCTTCTTGGCCTGCGGCTGCACCCCGTCGCAGACCTGCTTGGCCCAGGCGTCCAGCTTGTCGTTGCCGTCGTCGCTGCTGCATCCCGTCAGCGCCAGTACCAGTACCGCACCGCCGGACAGTGCGGCCGCGAGCTTCTTGTTCACCGGATTGGTCCCTTCCATGGCTCTCGGCCCCGGAACATACACGCCGGATGGGGGACACCCGCAGGACGAACATCCATTAGGACCGTATTGCAGCCATTTGCACCAAGAGAGAGAAGGCTCACGGTGAGGGCGCGCGGACGCGCCGCACGGGCGGACGACGCGTCAGTGCGCGCTGTCCGCCCGTACGTTGAGCAGGGCGGCTCCTCGCCGCCCCAAACGGTGCCTAGGAAACGACCGCCGGATCGGGTGACTTGGGTTCCTGGTCGGTGTTGTCCTCGTCACCCACCGCGATGCCGCGCCGCTTGGACACGTACACCGCCGCGGCGATCACGACGAACGCGACGACCGCGATCAGCACCCGCACGCCGACGCTCTTGTCGGCGCCGTAGGAGAACTTGATGACCGCGGGCGCGATGAGCAGCGCCACCAGGTTCATGACCTTCAGCAGCGGGTTGATGGCGGGGCCCGCGGTGTCCTTGAAGGGGTCTCCGACCGTGTCGCCGATGATGGTGGCCTCGTGCGCCTCGCTGCCCTTGCCGCCGTGATGGCCGTCCTCGACGAGTTTCTTGGCGTTGTCCCAGGCGCCGCCGGAGTTGGCGAGGAACACCGCCATCAGCGTGCCCGCGCCGATCGCGCCCGCCAGGAACGCGCCGAGCGCGCCCACGCCGAGCGTGAACCCGATGAAGATGGGCGCCATCACGGCGAGCAGCCCGGGCGTGGCGAGTTCGCGCAGGGCGTCCCTGGTGCAGATGTCGACGACCTTGCCGTACTCCGGTGTCTCGGTGTGGTCCATGATCCCGGGCTTCTCCCGGAACTGCCGCCGCACCTCGAAGACCACCGAACCCGCCGACCGCGACACCGCGTTGATCGCCAGCCCCGAGAAGAGGAAGACGACCGCCGCGCCAGCGATGAGCCCGACGAGGTTGTTGGGCTGCGAGATGTCCATCATCAGGCTCATCGGCGCGCCGTCGCCGCTGAGTTTCTCGCCCACGTCCCGCGCGCCGGTGGTGATGGCGTCGCGGTACGACCCGAACAGCGCCGACGCCGCGAGAACGGCCGTGGCGATGGCGATGCCCTTGGTGATGGCCTTGGTGGTGTTGCCGACGGCGTCCAGGTTGGTGAGCACCTGGGCGCCTGCGCCCTCGACGTCGCCGGACATCTCGGCGATGCCCTGGGCGTTGTCGGACACCGGTCCGAAGGTGTCCATGGCGACGATCACGCCGACCGTGGTGAGCAGGCCGGTGCCGGCCAGCGCCACCGCGAACAGGGCCAGCATGATCGACGTGCCGCCCAGCAGGAAGGCCCCGTAGACGCCGAGGCCGATCAACAGGGCGGTGTAGACGGCGGATTCCAGGCCGATGGAGATGCCGGCGAGGACGACGGTGGCGGGGCCGGTGAGCGAGGTCTTCCCGATGTCCCGGACGGGCCGCCGGGTGGTCTCCGTGAAGTAGCCGGTGAGCTGCTGGATCAGGGCGGCCAGCACGATGCCGATCGCCACGGCGACGAGCGCGAGGATCCGCGGGTCGCCGTCCTTGGCGGCGATGGCCGCGTCGGTGACGCCGTCGAGCTCGGCGTACGTGCCGGGCAGGTAGACGAAGACGGCGACCGCCACCAGCACCAGCGAGATCACCGCGGAGACGAAGAAGCCCCGGTTGATCGCGCTCATGCCGCTGCGGTCGGAGCGCCGGGGCGCCACCGTGAAGATGCCGATCATGGCGGTGATCACGCCGATCGCCGGCACGAGCAGCGGGAACGCCAGTCCGGAGTCGCCGAAGGCCACCTTGCCGAGGATCAGCGCGGCCACCAGCGTCACGGCGTACGACTCGAAGAGGTCGGCCGCCATGCCCGCGCAGTCACCGACGTTGTCGCCCACGTTGTCGGCGATGGTCGCGGCGTTGCGCGGGTCGTCCTCCGGGATGCCCTGTTCGACCTTGCCGACCAGGTCGGCGCCGACGTCGGCGGCCTTGGTGAAGATGCCGCCGCCTACCCGCATGAACATCGCGATCAGCGCGGCGCCGAGGCCGAAGCCCTCCAGCACCTTCGGCGCGTCGGCCGCGTACACCAGCACCACGCAGGAGGCGCCCAGGAGACCGAGTCCCACCGTGAACATGCCGACGACGCCGCCCGTGCGAAAGGCGATCTTCATCGCTTTGTGCGAGACGAGGGTGAGATCCTTTTCCGGTTCGCCCGGGGCCGGTGTCGCTTCCCGCGCCGCCGCGGCGACGCGCACATTGCTGCGCACGGCGAGCCACATGCCGATATAGCCGGTGGCCGCCGAGAACGCCGCGCCGATCAGAAAGAAGACCGATCGTCCAGCACGCTGATTCCAGTCGTCCGCGGGCAGAAGCATGAGCAGGAAGAACACGACGACGGCGAATACGCCGAGCGTGCGCAGCTGCCGGGCCAGATAGGCGTTGGCGCCTTCCTGGACGGCCGCGGCGATCTTCTTCATGCTGTCGGTGCCCTCGCCCGCCGCGAGAACCTGGCGCACCAGGACTCCCGCGAGCACCAGGGCGGCCAGCGCCACGACCGCGATGACCGCGACCAGGGCGCGGTTTCCGTCGGTCAGTACGGCGGCGGCGACGGTCGAGGCATCGCCCAACTGATGAGGGGTGGAAAGCTCCGCCATTCGTCCTCCTTGACGCTTGGGCTGAGCTCAAGATGTGGACGGGATTGTAGGTACCGGAACCTGATCAAAACAGTGCACGACAAAGAGAATTACCCTGTCAACCGGAAGGGCCCCGGAAGTAGTAATGCCCCTCCGGCATTAAACGCCGCGAGACTCCGACCCGAGCCTATTCACGATCTCTTCCGTGATCTCTTTCTGCGATCTCATTCCGCGCCGCCGGTAGTGAATGAATTCACTTGACGCGACACGGGGCCACTGTAGGCGCGGCCCGCGTCTTCCGCACATGACGAAGGGCCCTACGAGGTAGGGCCCTTCGGGTGAAGCGGGGCGGGGTCAGGCCGGCGGCAGCACCACCGGCGCGGTCGGCCAGGTCATGCGGATCCGTCCGCCGTCCTGGCCGGCCGAGACCTCCACGTCGTCGACGAGGCCGCTGATGACCGCGAGGCCCATCTCGTCCTCCTCGGTCTCCGCGTCGTCGACGGCGGCTTCCGGCGTTACGGGCCCGATCACGGCGTGCGGCGCCTTGTCGCCGACCTCGATGGAGAACTGCTTCTCCTCCTCGATCAGCGACACGTTGACCGGCGCCGTGATGCCGCCGTGCTGATGCAGGCCCACGGCCCGGGTGCAGGCCTCGCCGACGGCGAGCCTGACCTCGTCGAGGACGGCCTCGTCCACTCCGGCCCTGCGTGCCACCGCCGCCGCCACGAGACGGGCGGTGCGGACATGCTCGGGCAGCGCGCTGAAGCGGAGTTCGACGGTGGCCATGCATCCCCCTCGGACTACGGGCGTGCTGTCGAAGGGCCGGGCCGCCGACAGCCCGGCCCCTCTTTGGTTCGGTCGTCCCGGGCCACGGCCCGGGACCGGTCGTCAGTCGGTGGCCGCCACCGCTTCCTCGACCGAGGTGTGAATGGGGAACACCTTGGTGAGGCCGGTGATACGGAAGATCTTGAGAATGCGCTCCTGGTTGCAGACCAGGCGCAGCGAGCCCTCGTGGGCACGCACCCGCTTCAGTCCGCCGACCAGCACGCCGAGCCCGGTGGAGTCGAGGAAGTCCACGCCCTCCATATCGACGACGAGGTGGAAACTCCCGTCGTTCACCAGCTCGACCAGCTGCTCGCGCAGCTTGGGCGCGGTGTATACGTCAATTTCGCCACCGACCTCGACGACCGTACGATCGCCGACGGTACGGGTCGACAGGGACAGGTCCACGGATCCTCCAGCACCTTGCTATCGAGCGGTCGTCCCTCGGGACACCTCGGCTTGAAGCCCCCAGGACGGTTCGCCAGCCGCGATGGCATTCAATCACTTACCGGCAGGCGTGCACGACGCCTTGGTCCCATTGTCCGTCACGCCAGTGACACACTCGGTGCCGATGGCCGAGAATCACCGAACCGACCGACCCCCGGCGGGGCCCGGCTCCCGGCCGGATCCGGGCACGGTCCTGGGCCGGCTCGCCGCGGGACCGAGCCGGGCTGCGCGCATCACTCATACGGAGCACTTGCCCCCGCGTGCGGGCCGTCATGCCGTCTGGCCGGACCGGATTCGCCCGGAGGTCGTGGCCGCCGTGCAGGCCGCGGGTATCGAGCACCCCTGGGCCCACCAGGCAAGGGCCGCGGAACACGCCCTGGACGGCGAGTCGGTGGTCGTCGCCACCGGCACCGCCTCCGGCAAGTCCCTGGCCTATCTGGTGCCGGTCCTCTCGACGCTCCTGGACGGCTCCGAGGCCCCGAACGGGCGTGGCGCCACCGCCCTCTACCTGGCTCCGACCAAGGCGCTGGCCGCCGATCAGTGCCGGTCCGTGAAGGAACTCGCACGGCCGCTGGGCACATCCGTGCGAGCCGCCGTGTACGACGGCGACACGCCGTTCGAGGAACGCGAGTGGATCCGCCAGTACGCCACCTACGTCCTCACCAATCCGGACATGCTGCACCGCGGGATCCTGCCGTCCCACGCCCGCTGGTCCTCCTTCCTGAAGTCGCTGAAGTACGTCGTCATCGACGAGTGCCACACCTACCGCGGCGTCTTCGGCTCACACGTCGCGCAGGTGCTGCGCAGGCTGCGCAGACTGTGTGCCCGCTACGGCGCGTCGCCCGTGTTCCTGCTGGCCTCCGCCACCGCCGCCGAGCCCTCGGTGGCCGCCGGGCGGCTCACCGGGCTGCCGGTCGTCGAGGTGGCCGACGACGCTTCACCCCGCGGTGAACTGGTGTTCGCCCTCTGGGAGCCGCCGCTGACCGAACTGGAGGGCGAGAAGGGGGCGCCGGTCCGCCGCACCGCCACCGCCGAGGCCGCCGACCTGCTCACCGACCTCACTGTGCAGGGCATGCGCTCGATCGCCTTCGTACGCTCCCGGCGCGGCGCCGAGCTGATCTCGGTGATCGCCCAGGAGCGCCTGGCCGAGGTCGACCGGTCGCTGCCCCGGCGGGTCGCGGCCTACCGCGGCGGCTACCTCCCCGAGGAGCGCCGCGCCCTGGAACGCGCCCTGCACTCCGGCGAGCTCCTCGGCCTCGCGGCGACGAACGCCCTCGAACTCGGCGTCGACATCTCGGGCCTGGACGCCGTGGTCATCGCCGGCTATCCGGGCACCCGGGCGTCGCTGTGGCAGCAGGCCGGGCGGGCGGGCCGGTCCGGGCAGGGGGCGCTGGCCGTGCTGGTCGCCCGGGACGACCCGCTGGACACCTTCCTCGTCCACCATCCGGAGGCCCTGTTCGACCAGCCGGTGGAGTCCACGGTCCTCGACCCCGACAACCCGTACGTCCTCGCCCCGCACCTGTGCGCCGCCGCGGCCGAGCTGCCCCTGACGGAGGACGACCTGAAGCTCTTCGGCCCCGCCTGCGAGGAACTGCTCCCCCAGCTGGAGGCGGCGAAGCTGCTGCGCCGGCGGACCCGGGCCTGGCACTGGACACGCCGCGAACGGGCCGCCGACCTGACCGACATCCGCGGGGAGGGCGGACGCCCGGTCCAGGTCGTCGAGGCCGGGACGGGCCGGCTGCTGGGCACGGTCGACGCCGGTGCCGCCCACACGACCGTCCACGAGGGCGCCGTCCACCTCCACCAGGGCCGCACCTACCTCGTGCGCTCCCTGGACCTGGAGGACTCCGTGGCCCTGGTCGAGCAGGCCACGCCCTCGTACTCGACGGTGGCCCGCGACACGACGTCGATCTCCGTCCTCGATACCGACCTCGAGGTCCCGTGGGGAGACGGACGCCTGTGCCTCGGCTCCGTCGAGGTCACCAACCAAGTGGTCTCCTTCCTGCGCCGGCGTCTGATCACCGGTGAAGTCCTCGGCGAGACGAAGCTCGACCTCCCTCCTCGGACCCTGCGCACCCGCGCGGTGTGGTGGACGGTCACCGAGGACCAGCTGGACGAGGCCCGGATCGACCCGGAGATCCTCGGCGGCGCCCTGCACGCCGCCGAGCACGCGTCGATCGGCATGCTGCCCCTGTTCGCGACGTGCGACCGCTGGGACATCGGCGGCGTGTCGGTGCCGCTGCACCCGGACACGCTGCTGCCGACGGTCTTCGTGTACGACGGCCATCCGGGTGGTGCGGGCTTCGCCGAGCGCGCCTTCCACACGGCCCGGGCCTGGCTCACGGCCACCCGGGAGGCCATCGCCTCCTGCGAGTGCGACGCCGGCTGCCCGTCCTGCATCCAGTCCCCCAAGTGCGGCAACGGCAACGATCCGCTGCACAAACGGGGGGCGGTACGGCTGCTCACGGTGCTGCTGCGGGGGGCTGCGCGGGCGGAGGGGGAGGCTGGAGGGACGCCGCCTCCGCCGGGCCGGCCCGCGCCCTGACCTCCGCTCTGAAGGGGCCCCGGCCCGACGTCGCCGTCACGTCCGAGACCTGGCCGGTGAGGACACAGCGCACCAGCCTCGTGTCCTGGGCCCGCGCGATCCGGTCGGCACGGGCGCAGGCCGCCGTACCGCCGAGCGCCCAGTGGTCGGCCGCCGCCAGTGCCGCGAGGTCGGCCCCGCCGGCCGCCCGGTGCCGGGCGACGACGGCCTGCCCCAGGGCCAGCACGATGCCGAACACCAAGCACAGGACGGCGATCGCGCCGACACTCCAGACGGTGGCAGACCCCCGGTCACCGTCCCCGGGGGCGTCCGCACCGGTCGCCCGCCGGAACGGGGGGCCGCCTTTCATGGCCCCGCCCCCACCGCTTCGGCCACCGGGGAGTCGGCTCCCCGGCCCGGTCCCGGCTCCGCTGCCGGATCTGCGGCCGGACTCCCCGCGGGCTCCACGGCCGGGCTCACCGCCTGCTCGACCGAGGCCACCGCCTCCTCCCGTACCTCGAAGGGCAGGCCGTGCAGTATCGGAGGTGCGGCCACGACCACCACACGCACGCGGTCCGCCTCCCGGGCCACGCTGACCCGCGCGCCGTCCGGTGCCGCTTCGCGGGCGACCTGGACGACCGCGTCGGCCTGGTCCTGACGGGCCGCCGCGCGGGCGCCCGTGCGGGCCGCGTCCACGCACTGGATCTGGGCGGCCACGACCAGCAGGCCCCACACCAGCGCAGTCGCGAACACCACCAACACCGGCAGCACCACGGCGGCCTCCGCCGTCACGAACCCTCCGTCGCCTCTCCCACGCGCGTCGGGTCCCGCCGACCGCTCACATCCGCGCATCGAGGGCCTTCTTCACAATGCCCTGGAGCTCCGCGCTGACCGCCCCGCTCGTCACCACCTTGTAGAGCACCACGGCGAAGGCCACCGCCGCCACGATGCCCATCGCGTACTCGGACGTGACCATTCCCGCGTCCCGCCGCAGCGTGTCCCGCCGCGACGCGGCCCTCAGCCACGCCACACGTGCCCCGCACACCAGGGCACGCAGCCGTGCCCGTACCAACTGACTCATCACAACCCCCGTGAGGTTCGTTCCGTCGTTCACTCGCTCGTCCGTCGTTCCGTCGCCCGCCGGCTCCGCGCCGGTCCACTCCGCCGCTCCGTCACCCACCCCCTCCTCCGCCGCCCAGCACCCCGCCCGCGAGGCCGATCACCACCGGCAGTACGCCCACCGCCACGAACGCGGGCAGGAAGCACAGCCCCACCGGCGCGGTGACCATGACGGCCGCCCGGCGGGCCCGCACCGTCATGGCGCGCGCCCCGTCGGCGCGGGCCTGGGCCGCGAACCGGGCGACCGGGCCGGCGGCGGGCAGGCCGGACACGTCGGCCCGTTCCAGCAGTCGCGCCAGTGGGCCGGCGGCCGGCAACGCGGCCAGCCCGCGCCAGGCACCGCCGGGTTCGCCGCCGAGCCGGACTTCCGCGGCGCCGCGTACCAGTGCGTCCCCGACGGGCCCGCCGAGGGCGTCTCCCACGGCCTGGGCCGCGATCACCGGGCCGGCGCCCGCCGCGACGCAGGCCGCCAGCAGGTCTGCCGCCAGGGGCAGTTGACGGGCTGCCTCCACGGCGAGGGGCTCCTCCACGGCCGACCCGGTGTCCGGACCGGCGGCCGGCCGCCGTGCGCGCCGACGCCACAGCACCGCCGCCACCGCCAGCCCCACCGCTGCACCCGCGACGCCCCCCGCCAGGACCCACCCGGCGCCCACCGTCCCCACCAGGGGCAGCCACCTGCGCGCGCCGTCCAGCACCTGGCCGCCCCGGGGACCGGCCCGGACCGGCACCGGGATCAGCAACGCCGCGAGCCGCTTGCGCACCCTCCGCCCGTGCCGCACGGCCGCGGCCCGGTCCGTCAGCCACCCGAGGACCAGCACCGTCCCCAGCACTGCCCCCAGCCTGTGGACAACGTCCCCGGTCACGCCGCCGCCTCCGCGCCCCGCACGATCCGGGCCACCCACCACACGCCGAGGCCCTCCAGCACCGCACCGGCCAGCAGACAGCCCAGTCCTCCTCCGGTGTGCAGCAGCACATGCAGCGGGTCGGCGCCGAGAGCGACGCCCAGCAGAAGGCCCAGCACCGGCAGGCCGGCGAGCATCACCGCCGTGGCGCGGGCGCCCGCCAACTGGGCGCGCAGGTCGGCCCGCTGGTCCCGCTCGGCGCGCAGTGCGGCCTCCAGCCGCTCGAGCCCTGCCGCGAGTCCGGCGCCCTGGTCGACGGCCACCCGCCAGCAGGCCGCCAGGCCGCGCAGCCCTTCGGCGCCCGGTCGGCGTGCCGCCGCCGCGAGCGCGGCCGGAACGTCCCCGCCGAACCTGGCCGCCGCCAGTACCCCCGCCTGCGCGTCACCGAGTCCTCCGGAGTCGTGTGCGGCGTACAGCAAGGCCTCGCCCGGCTGACGCCCCGCCCGGACTTCGCCCGCGAGTGCGCCGCACAGCGCGATCACCGCGTCCTGCCGTCGCTCCCGGTCCCGCCGTTCCCGCGCGGCCCGCCGCACCCGCCGCAGCACCGGCACTCCGGCCGCGCCCGCGACGACCGGGAGCACCGAGGTGCCCAGCACCGCGAGCGCCAGCCCGGCCGCCAGGGGCCACCACTCGGCCGGCAGCCGACCACGCGCCCGCCTCAAACCGTCCGTCACCCGGCGCACCACGGGCGGACCGGTCCCGGCCACTCCGTTCCCCGCGAGCAGCACCCGCGCGCGTCGTGCTCCCGAATGCCACCCGGCCGTCAGCCACGTCCCCGCTCCCAGGCACGCCAGGGCGGCGGCCGTCGTCAGTTCACCCGTTCCCATCACCTGGCCGCCCTCCTTTTGCGGACCGCGCGCCGATTCCTTCGCCGCGCAACAGCTCCCGCAGCCGCTCCCAACCGCGCTCCGCCACGAAGGACTCCGCGCCCCACCGCAACGCCGGAAGCGTGCGCACCAGGCCCGACGTGTCCCGTTCCAGCACGTGCACCTCGGCGATCCGCCGCCGCCCCGCACGGTCGCGCACCAGGTGCAGGACGACCGACAGGGCCGCCGCCAACTGGCTGTGCAGGGCCGCCCGGTCCAGCCCCGCGGCGGTGCCGAGCGCCTCCAGCCGGGCGGGTACGTCGGCGGCGGCGTTGGCGTGCACGGTTCCGCACCCGCCTTCGTGGCCGGTGTTCAACGCGGCGAGCAGATGCACCACTTCGGGGCCGCGCACCTCTCCGACGACCAGCCGGTCCGGCCGCATCCGCAGGGCCTGGCGCACCAGGTCCTCCAGGCTGACCAGGCCCGCGCCCTCCTGGTTGGCGGGTCTGGTCTCCAGGCGGACGACGTGCGGGTGGTCCGGCCTCAGCTCCGCCGAGTCCTCGGCGAGCACGATCCGTTCACCGGGTCCGACGAGCCCGAGCAGCGCGCTCAGCAGAGTGGTCTTGCCGCTGCCGGTGCCGCCGCTGACGAGGAAGGACAGCCTGGCCCGCACGAGCGCCCGCAGCACCCGGTCCCCGCCCGGCGGCACGGTGCCCGCCGCCGTCAGCTCGTCGAGCGTGAACGCGCGCGGTCGTACCACCCGCAGCGACAGACAGGTGCAGCCGACGGCGACCGGTGGCAGCACGGCGTGCAGCCGGGTGCCGTCGGGAAGCCGGGCGTCCACCCAGGGCCGGGCGTCGTCGAGGCGGCGCCCGGCGACGGCGGCGAGGCGCTGGGCGAGCCGCCGTACGGCTCCGGCGTCCGCGAAGACGACCTGCGTGAGCTCCAGGCCGCCGCCCCGGTCCACCCAGACCCGGTCGGGGGCGGACACGAGTACGTCGGTCACCGTCGGGTCGGCGAGCAGCGGTTCCAAGGGGCCGCTGCCGACGAGCTCCGACCGCAACTGCTCGGCGGCACCGAGGACCTCCGCGTCCCCCAGTACCCGCCCCTGTTCCCGCAGTGCCTGTGCCACGCGCGCCGGGGTCGGCTCGGCCCCGCTCTCGGCGAGCCACCTGCGCACCCCGTCGAGGAGCCCGGAGACGGACCCTGCGGCAGGTTCGATCCCACCCCCGCGGACGGCAGCCCGCCCCGGCGTGGCGACGGGATCCGCGGCCGGCAACGCCTCCGGGGCTGACGGCACCCGCGCGCACGACCCCACGGGCTCCCCGGCCCCTGCCTCCGCGACCGCCCACGCGGGCCGTCCGGCAGTCAGCCGGACCTCGGGCCGTCCGCCCGTCACCCGCCCTTCAGGCCGTCCGGCCACCTCCCCGCGCCCCGCACCGCCGGACCGCCGGGGGCCCGCTCCCCCGGCCGTCCTCACGACCAGCGCCCCGGCCGGCAGGCCCTCGCTCAGCTCTGCGCCCAGCGGCACCCGCGTACCCCGCCCCGGCGCCCGCGTCCCGTACCCCGGCGTCCTCATCCCGCACCGCCCGTCTTCGCCGCCAGCGCCCGTTCCCAGAACTCCCGGCAGAAGCGCGCCAGGGGCCCGCGTCCGGCGGCGCCCGGGGGCCGCCGGCCCTCGGCGGCCCGCAGCAGCCCGGACTCGACGGGCACGTCACCGACCAGCGGCAGCCCGAGCAGCCGGGCCACCTCGCGGTCGTCGAGCCCCGGTGCGTACGGACCCCGCACCGCGACCCTCAGGTCGCGCAGGACCATGCCGACCGCGGAGGCCACCCGCCCGGCCGCCGCGACGGCGCGCAGTTCGGCCGGGACGACGAGGAGTCCGACGTCGATCTGGGCGAGCACCTCGGCGACCCCGTCGTCGACCCGGCGCGGCAGGTCGACGACGACGGTGCCGCCCCTGCGCCGCGCCGCGGCGAGAACCGCCCGGACAGCGGGGGCGGGCACGGCGACGCAGTCCCCCCGGTCCCAGCTGAGCACGCGCAGCGAGTGCAGCTCGGGCAGCGACTCCTCCAGGGCACCCCCGCCGACCCGCCCCCGCGAGGCCGCGAAGGCGGGCCACCTCAGCCCTTCGGCCGTCTCGCCGCCGAGCAGGACGTCGAGCCCGCCGCCCAGCGGATCGGCGTCCACCAGCAGGCTGCGCAGTCCCTGGCGTGCCGAGGTGACGGCGAGTGCGCAGGCCAGCGTGGACGCCCCGGCGCCTCCTCGGCCGCCGATGACGCCCACCGTGAGGGCGGGCCGGCCGACGCCCTCCGCGACGTCGGCGATGCGGTCGACCAGCCACTGCTCACCGTCGGGCAGCATCAGGACGTGGTCGGCGCCGATCTCGACGGCCCGCTGCCAGACCCCGGAGTCGTCCTGGTCGCGGCCGACCAGCACCACGCCTCGTCTGCGCGCGGCCCCGCGCACGCGCCGTGCGGCGTCGTCGCCCACCAGGACGAGTGGCGCCGCTTCCCAGCTGCCGCGCTGCCCGGGCCCGGGGGGCTGCCCCGGCACCGAGTGGTGCACCTCGGGTGTGGCGCCGGCCGCCGCGCACAGGCGCAGCAGATCGTCGAGGAGATCGGTGTCCTCGGTGACGATCAGCGGGCCGCTCTGCCGCCCACCTGCGGTGGGCGGCGGATCGTGTGTGAAGGTCCCGGTCATGCCTGCGTCCCCCTTCGTCGCATCCTGCTTGGATGTGTGCCGTTTCGATGTGTTCTGCCGCGTCGGCGTCCCGAGCGCCGCTCGGCCGGAATCCGGCCATATGCACCCGGCAAAGCGAGCCGGTCATGAGCGCACGGCCCGAACGCGTGGAATCACGGTGCAGTGGTCCGCGAAATGATGTGGATCTTGGTGGAAAACTGTGGACAACCGGGCGTCTGTGAATATCGCCGTCACCCTTACCGGCACATCCCCAGGCACCGCGCTCCACCCGGCCTGCGACTCTCGTTGAGCAGCCCGACCGCTACACACAGTCATCTTTCATGGACATGACAAACAGCGCCCTGCACGCGATCCCAGCGCGCCGAGCACGCGGGCTACAGAAGGAAAAACCCACCCGGACATGCGACGACCCCCGCCGGGGGGGAGAGCGGGGGTCGTCTCCACGGCCGACTCGGGGGGGGGAGGAGTCGGACCGGGTTAGCACGGTCGCGAACGATCCGTGACTTCCATGGTGTACCCGAGAGCCTTCTCAGGCAAACCCACACGCCCCACCTTACGCCGAATGGGCTGCGCCTATGCTCGGGGTCGTGGAAAACCACTCCTCGCCCCGTACCGCGGCCTTCTTCGACCTGGACAAGACGGTCATTGCGAAGTCGAGCACACTCACCTTCAGCAAGTCGTTCTACCAAGGCGGGCTGATCAACCGCAGGGCCGCCCTGCGCACCGCCTATACCCAGTTCGTCTTCCTTGCGGGCGGCGCCGACCACGACCAGATGGAGCGGATGCGCGAGTACCTGTCCGCGCTCTGCCGCGGCTGGAACGTCCAGCAGGTCAAGGAGATCGTCGCCGAGACGCTGCACGACCTCATCGACCCCATCATCTACGACGAGGCGGCGTCCCTGATCGAGGAGCACCACACCGCCGGCCGTGACGTCGTGATCGTCTCCACGTCGGGCGCCGAGGTGGTCGAACCGATCGGCGAGCTGCTCGGGGCGGACCGGGTGGTGGCGACCCGCATGATCGTCGGCGACGACGGCTGCTTCACCGGTGAGGTGGAGTACTACGCCTACGGCCCGACCAAGGCCGAGGCGATCCGCGAGCTGGCCACGTCCGAGGGATACGACCTCGCCCGCTGCTACGCGTACAGCGACTCGGCGACCGATCTGCCGATGCTCGAGGCCGTGGGCCATCCGCACGCCGTCAACCCGGACCGGGCCCTGCGGCGTGAGGCGGTCGCGCGCGAATGGCCGATTCTCGATTTCCACCGGCCCGTCCGGCTCAAGCAGCGGATCCCGGGCTTCTCCGTACCCCCGCGTCCGGCCCTCGTCGCCGCCGCCGCGATAGGGGCCGCGGCGGCCACCGCGGGCCTCGTCTGGTACGCGAGCCGACGCCGGACGGCAGTGGCCTGATCCGGGCCCTTCCACCCGTGTTCGACCGCGGAAGCAAAGAAGTGCGGCTAGGGCTTCCGCTTGTTCCGGGCCAGGAGTACAAAGGAATCAACGGCCCGCGAGACCAGGGACATCCGAAAGGATCACCTCACAACGCAGTCGGCCCCACGGACCGAGCATGAACACGGCGTACCCACGCGACGTCGACCCGTCGATTACGGGCCAGCCGCACCAGGTGACGGGCAAAGTCCCGACCTGATGGGCATATATCGAGGACGCTTGGTAACGCGGTGAACATGCCAGCGGCGGTACGAATTCTCGTACCGCCGCATTACTCTGTGCCGCGCCGCCGCGCCGCCCCGACGGGCGCACCGCCGCGCGCCGCCGCGCCTCCCCGTCGCAGCGGCCTCACCGCCGACGAAGGCCTACGCCGCTCCGCGCTGCAGCGCCTCGCACACCGCCGTCGACTCGCGCGCGCCCAGCTCCACCGCCCTGCCGCAGTGCGCGATCCAGGCGGCCATGCCCTCGGGAGTACCGGAGACGTAGCCGTCGAGGGCCGCCAGGTAGGCCGCTCGGCCCAGCTCGGCGTGCCCGACCTCGGCGGCGCAGACCGACTTCGGGTCCAGGCCGCTGCCGACCAGGACGATGCGCTCGGCCGCCCGCGCGACCAGGCCGTTGTGCGAGGTGAAGGGACGCAGGGCCAGGAGCTCGCCGTGCACGACCGCGGCGGTCACCAGCGCGGGGGCGGAACCCCCCGCGATGACCAGCTCGGCCAGGCCGTCCAGGCGGCCGTGCGTCTCCGCGGCGCCCGGCAGCGGCAGCTCGACGAGCGGTTCGTCCACCGGCTCGCCCTCCTGGCGCGGCCGCCCCACCTGATCGGCCTTGTCCGCGGCCGCCACCAGGTGCAGCCGGGCCAGCACCCGCAGCGGGGACTGGCGCCAGATGGACAGCAGCTGCCCCGCCTCGGCGGTCAGCCGCAGGGCCGCGCCCACGGTGCGCGCCTCGTCGTCGCCGCTGAAGTCGGTCCGCCGGCGCACCTCCTCCAGTGCCCAGTCGGCTCCGGACAGCGCCGCCGAACCCCGGGCGCCGCGCAGCGCCGCCTCGGACGTGATCTCGTTGCTGCGCCGTCGCATGATCCGGTGCCCGTAGACCCGGTCCACGGCCTTGCGTACGGACTCCACGCTCTCGGCCACACCGGGAAGCGAGCCCAGGGCCGCGAGCGGATCGGCGGCCGCGCCTGTCGTACTCATGGGTACGACCCTACGCACCCCGGCGCCCCGCCCCACGAATGAGTGGTCTTCTTCACGCACCTCCAGGCATTCCTGACACGTACAGCTAACGCTCCACTACGCTTGGTGAACATGAAAATTGCTTTCGTCGGGAAGGGCGGCAGCGGCAAGACCACCCTGTCCTCCCTGTTCATCCGTCATCTCGCCGCCACCGGCGCACCCGTCGTCGCGATCGACGCCGACATCAACCAGCACCTGGGGGCCGCGCTGGGCCTCGACGAGGCGGACGCGGCCGGCCTGCCCTCGATGGGCGACCACCTGCCGCTGATCAAGGACCATCTGCGCGGCACCAATCCGCGCATCGCCTCCGCGGACAAGATGATCAAGACGACGCCGCCCGGCGAGGGCTCGCGGCTGCTGCGGGTCCGCGAGGAGAACCCGGTCTACGACGCCTGCGCCCGGCCGGTGGAACTCGACGGCGGCACCGTTCGTCTGATGGTCACCGGGCCCTTCACCGAGGCCGATCTGGGAGTCGCCTGCTACCACTCCAAGACCGGGGCGGTCGAGCTGTGCCTGAACCACCTGGCCGACGGCCGTGACGAGTACGTCGTGGTCGACATGACGGCGGGTTCCGACTCGTTCGCCTCCGGCATGTTCACCCGCTTCGACGTCACGTTCCTCGTCGCCGAGCCGACCCGGAAAGGGGTCTCCGTCTACCGCCAGTACAAGGAGTACGCCCGTGACTTCGGCGTCACCCTGAAGGTCGTCGGCAACAAGGTGCAGGGGCAGGACGACCTCGATTTCCTGCGCGAGGAGGTCGGGGACGACCTGCTGACGGCTGTCGGACACTCGGACTGGGTGCGCGCCATGGAGAAGGGCCGTCCGCCCCGGTTCGAGCTCCTGGAGGACGCCAACCGCCGGGCGGTGGGCGTGCTGCACACGGCCGCGGACGCGACGTACGGACTGCGTGACTGGGAGCGTTACACGCGCCAGATGGTGCACTTCCACCTGAAGAACGCCCGGAGCTGGGGCGACGAGCGGACCGGGACCGACCTCGCCGCGCAGGTCGATCCCGGTTTCGTCCTCGGCGAGGAGGTCGCCGCCCCGGCGTGACTCCTACCGCTTGTCCGCCGGCGCCCCGGGCACGCCCTTCGGCGCCGGCGCCGGGTCGGCCGACAGGAAGGACGCCCAGCCCTTCTTGGGGGCCTCGCCGACGCCCAGGGTGCGCAGCTTCTTCAGGACCTTCGGGTCCTGGGCGTCCAGCCAGTCCGCGAGCTGCCGGAAGGAGACGCAGCGCACCTCTTCCTTGGTGCACACCTTCTCGACGACCTCCTCGACGGCCCGCATGTAGGTGCCGCCGTTCCAGGACTCGAAGTGGTTGCCGATGATCAGCGGTGCGCGGTTGCCGTCGTAGGCCCGCTGGAAGCCCTGCAGCAGGCTGTCGCGCATCTGGTCGCCCCAGAACTCCCGCTTGGCGGGGTCGCCCTGGGTGGCGGTGCCGGACTGGTTGACCATGAAGTTGTAGTCCATCGTGAGCTGCTCGTAGGAGTGCCCGGGGAACGGGACGAGCTGCATCGACAGGTCCCACAGTCCGTACTTCTTCGTCGGCCAGACCTGGTTGTTCACGCCGCTGCTGTCGTAGCGGAAGCCCATCTGGCTCGCGGCCCGCATGAAGTTCTCCTGGCCCTCCAGGCACGGGGTGCGGGCGCCGATCAGCTCCTTGTCGTAGTCGAAGGGCAGCGGTGAGGCGTTCTTCAGACCGGTGTTGGTCTTCCAGGTCTTCACGAACTGCTTGGCCTGGCTGATCTCGCTCTTCCACTCGTCGACCGACCACTCGCCGACGCCGCCGCCGGCACCGCAGAAGTGCCCGTTGAAGTGGGTGCCGATCTCATTGCCCTCCAGCCACGCCTGCCGCAGCTGCGTGACGGTGTCGGTGATGCCCTCCTCGTCGTTGAAGCCGATGTCGGAGCGGCCCGGGGAGTGCTGCGGCGGCTGGTACAGGTCCGCCCTCTCCTTCGGCAGCATGTACACGCCGCTCAGGAAGTACGTCATGGTGGCGTTGTTCTCCTTGGCCACCTCGCGGAAGTGGGAGAACAGCTTCTGGCTGTCCTCGCCGGCCCCGTCCCACGAGAACACCACGAACTGCGGGGGCTTCTGACCGGGCTTGAGCCGTTCGGGCCGGGGCAGATGGGGCTGCGCGCCGGTGTAGGCCGTCGAGCCGTCACCGATCAGCCGTACCGCGTTCTTGGGCGCCGGCGCCGCTTTCCCCTTCTCCGGGCCGTGCGTCCCCTGGTCGGAATGGTTGCCGCTGGTGCCGATCGCGCAGCCGGCGAGGGACGCGGCGCAGACCGCGGCGATCACGACGCGCGTGGCGATCCTCTGGGTGGCGGCCATGTTCCGCCCACCTTCTTCCTTCTCTCGGGCCAACGCCGACGAGGGCGATGTCGGGTGCTGAACCGGGGCGTGCCGTCAGCGCCGTCAAGGTGGCACGAGACCGAGAAGGAATTAATACGACAAGCCGATGAAAAGACCGATTCACTCTCGAGAGCGGCCTATTACGCCATATGCGCGAAAAGACTATGCCTCCTCTTTACTCTGAATTACGATCTGTTTACTGAGCGCAATCAGCAAGCGCTGAGGCGTCCCGCCGCTGTACGCCGTGACCCACGGCCGCGACACCTCCCCCGCCGAGCGGGGGACCCCCTGACCGCGACCGCGCAGCCCCGGAGGAGACGGGAAACATGTCAGCCTGCGTCCCCGCCCGCGCCGATTCGGCCCGGACCGAGCACGTCCATCCACCGCACAGCCCACCGCCCGGACGGCCCCGGCGATTCCGCATCGCGGGCGCCGACGTCTCGGCCTCGATCGCGGTCTTCCTGATCGCCCTCCCCCTGTCCCTGGGCATCGCCCTCGCCACCGGCGCCCCTCTCCAGGCCGGCCTCGTCGCCGCCGCCGTGGGCGGGATCGTCGCCGGCAAGCTCGGCGGCTGCCCCCTCCAGGTCAGCGGACCCGCGGCCGGACTCACCGTGGTCACGGCCGACCTCATCCAGCGCTACGGCTGGCGCACGACCTGCGCCATCACCGTCTTCGCCGGCCTCGCCCAACTGGGACTGGGCTGTCTACGCGTGGCCCGCACCGCCCTCGCCGTCAGCCCCGCCATCGTGCACGGCATGCTCGCCGGCATCGGCGTCACCATCGCCGTCGCCCAGCTCCACATCGTCCTCGGCGGCACCCCGCAGAGCGCGGTCCCCGACAACCTGCGTGCCCTACCCGCCCAGTTGGCGGACGTGCACCCCGCCGATCTCGCCGTGAGCATGCTGACCCTGAGCCTGCTCCTGCTCTGGCCCCACGTCCCCGGCCGGGCCGGGGAGCTGCTGGGCAAGGTGCCCGCCGCCCTGGTCGCCGTCGCCGGTGCCACCGCGGTCGCCGCACTTGCCGGGCTCCGGCTGCCCAAGGTCGACCTGCCCTCCTGGAGCAGCCACGCCCTGGCCACCCTGCCCGACGGTCCGGTGCTCGGTCTCGTCGCGGCTGTCCTCACCACCACGCTCGTGTGCAGCGTGCAGTCCCTGCTCGGCGCGGTCGCCGTGGACAAGCTCGCCGCCGGCCGGCCAGGTCTGACGGGCCACGTGAAACGCTCCGACCTGGACCGCGAACTGCTCGGCCAGGGAGCCGCCAACATCGCCTCGGGAGCACTCGGCGGGCTGCCCATCGCCGGTGTGGCCGTGCGCAGTTCGGCGAATGTGCAAGCCGGTGCCGTCAGCCGGAACTCCACGATGCTGCACGGCGTTCTCGTAGTGATCGCCGCACTCCTGATGGTCCCGGCCCTGGAGCTCATCCCGCTCGCCTCCCTCGCCGCCCTGGTCATGGCCGTCGGCCTGAAGATGGTGTCCCTGAACCACATCCGCACGGTGACCCGCCACCGTGAGGTGCTGGTCTACGCGGTCACCACCTGCGGCGTGGTGTTCCTCGGCGTTCTGGAGGGCGTCGCCCTGGGCATCGCCGTGGCCGTCGCGGTCGCCCTGCACCGGCTGACCCGCACCCGCATCACACACGTCGACACGGAGGGAGTTCATCACGTACATGTCCGGGGCCAGTTGACGTTCCTGGCGGTGCCACGGCTCAGCAGAGTCCTGCACCAGGTGCCCCACGGTGCCGATGCCGTCGTGGAGCTGGACGGATCGTTCATGGACCACGCGGCGTACGAAACGCTCCAGGACTGGCAGAAGACGCACACCGCGCAGGGCGGCTCCGTCGAGGTCACCGGCCGTCGTCCCGGCCTCCGCATCTCCGAGCCGGCCGACACGGACGGCTGCCGCTGTCGCCCCTGGACGCCCTGGCGCAACCACCAGTGCGAACGCCCGCAGACGGTGCCCGTGCGTCCGCTCGGCGACGACCGGCACTCCGGCCTCCAGGGCACCGGCACGGCCGCCGACGGGACCGGTGGGACGAAGGCCCCCCGCGGAACCGGCAGAGCCGACGGACCGAGCGGCTCCAGCGGACGCGAACTGGCACGCGGCATCAGCGCGTTCCACCGCAACACCGCGCCGCTGATGCGCGGCGAGCTGGCCCGGCTGGCGCGCGAGGGACAGCAGCCCTCCCAGCTGTTCCTCGCCTGTGCCGACTCCCGGCTGGTCACGTCGATGATCACCTCCAGCGGCCCCGGCGACCTCTTCGTCGTGCGCAATGTGGGCAACCTCGTGCCGCTGCCCGGCGAGGAGAGCGGTGACGACTCGGTCGCCGCCGCGATCGAGTACGCCGTGGACGTGCTGAAGGTGCGGAACATCACGGTGTGCGGCCACTCGGGGTGCGGGGCCATGCAGGCACTGCTCAGCACCGACACCGGGGGCGCGCGCACGCCGCTGGGGCGGTGGTTGCGGCACGGGGCGCCGAGCCTGCGGCGGCTCTCCGAGGACGAGGACTCCTGGATCCGCCTCGCGGGACGGCTACCGGTCGACGCGGCCGAGCAGCTCTGCCTGGCCAACGTCGTCCAGCAGTTGGAGCACCTGCGCGCCCACGAGTCGGTGTCACGAGCGCTGGCCGACGGGGAGCTGGAGCTGCACGGCATGTACTTCCACGTCGGCGAGGCCCAGGCGTACCTGCTCACCGAGGAGGAGGGAGCCGGGCGGTTCGAGCTGGTGCGGGAGGCCGACCTGACCGCCTGAACCGCCGGGGAGCCGGCGGACGCGGAGTGTGAGAGGCGTTACACACGCTGAACCCCGCGCCGCCGGCGCCCGTGGGTACGGGTGACCACTGGCCACGGAGCCGACGGACGGCCACGACAGGTCTAAACCAATTGCCTGTCGGCCCTTGTCATCGGCCCCTCGGGTCTGATGAGGTGTGGCCTGGGACACAACGGACAACCCTGAGAAAGGGAGATGTCGTGAGCAACGATTCCTTGGCCAACCTCTTGAAGGAGGAGCGACGCTTCGCGCCGCCCGCTGACCTGGCCGCCAACGCCAACGTCACGGCGGAGGCGTACGAACAGGCCAAGGCTGACAGGCTCGGCTTCTGGGCCGAGCAGGCCCGCCGACTGACCTGGGCGCAGGAGCCGACCGAGACCCTGGACTGGTCCAACCCGCCGTTCGCCAAGTGGTTCCAGGACGGCAGGCTCAACGTCGCGTACAACTGCGTCGACCGCCACGTGGAGGCCGGGAACGGCGACCGCGTCGCCATCCACTTCGAGGGCGAGCCCGGCGACAGCCGCGCCATCACCTACGCCCAGCTCAAGGACGAGGTCTCCAAGGCCGCCAATGCGCTGCTGGAGCTGGGCGTGCGCAAGGGCGACCGGGTGGCCGTCTACATGCCGATGATCCCGGAGACGGCGATCGCGATGCTGGCCTGCGCCCGCATCGGCGCCGCCCACTCGGTCGTCTTCGGCGGCTTCTCCTCCGACGCGCTCGCGACCCGCATCCAGGACGCCGACGCCCGCGTCGTCATCACCTCCGACGGCGGCTACCGGCGCGGCAAGCCCTCCGCCCTCAAGCCCGCCGTCGACGAGGCCGTCGAGCGCGCCGGGAACGTCGAGCACGTGCTCGTCGTCCGCCGCACCGGCCAGGAGGTCGCCTGGGACGACTCCCGCGACAAGTGGTGGCACGAGACCGTCGACCGGCAGTCCGCCGAGCACACGCCGGAGGCGTTCGACGCCGAGAACCCGCTGTTCATCCTGTACACCTCCGGCACGACGGGCAAGCCCAAGGGCATCCTGCACACCTCGGGCGGCTACCTCACGCAGACCGCGTACACGCACTGGGCGGTCTTCGACCTCAAGCCGGAGACCGACGTCTACTGGTGCACCGCCGACGTCGGCTGGGTCACCGGGCACTCGTACATCGTCTACGGCCCGCTCGCCAACGGCGCGACCCAGGTCATGTACGAGGGCACCCCGGACACCCCGCACCAGGGCCGCTTCTGGGAGATCGTGCAGAAGTACGGCGTGACGATCCTCTACACCGCGCCCACCGCGATCCGGACGTTCATGAAGTGGGGCGACGACATCCCCGCGAAGTTCGACCTGTCCTCCCTGCGCGTGCTGGGATCGGTCGGCGAGCCGATCAACCCCGAGGCGTGGGTCTGGTACCGGAAGACCATCGGCGCGGACGCCACTCCCGTGGTCGACACCTGGTGGCAGACGGAGACCGGCGCGATGATGATCTCGCCGCTGCCGGGCGTCACCGAGGCCAAGCCGGGCTCCGCCCAGCGCCCGCTCCCCGGCATCTCCGCCACCGTCGTCGACGACGAGGCGAACGAGGTTCCGAACGGCGGTGGCGGCTACCTGGTCCTCACCGAGCCGTGGCCGTCGATGCTGCGCACCATCTGGGGCGACGACCAGCGGTTCATCGACACCTACTGGTCGCGCTTCGAGGGCAAGTACTTCGCGGGCGACGGCGCCAAGAAGGACGACGACGGCGACATCTGGCTGCTGGGCCGCGTGGACGACGTGATGCTCGTGTCCGGGCACAACATCTCCACCACCGAGGTCGAGTCTGCCCTCGTCTCCCACCCGTCGGTCGCCGAGGCGGCCGTGGTCGGCGCGGCGGACGAGACGACCGGCCAGGCCATCGTGGCGTTCGTGATCCTGCGCGGCACGGCGGCGGAGACCGACGACCTGGTCGCCGAGTTGCGCAACCACGTCGGCGCCACCCTCGGGCCGATCGCCAAGCCCAAGCGGATCCTGCCGGTGGCCGAGCTGCCGAAGACCCGCTCCGGCAAGATCATGCGCCGCCTCCTGCGCGACGTGGCGGAGAACCGCGCCCTGGGCGACGTCACCACCCTGACCGACAGCAGCGTGATGCAGCTGATCCAGGACAAGCTCCCGGCGGCGCCGAGCGAGGACTGATCCGCGGGACTGAAGCAGCGGACCGAGGGGCACCCGGCGCACGAGCCGCCGGGTGCCCCTGCGCGCGGGGGCGTCCCACGGTGCGGACCGTGCGGCCCTTCCGTTCGCGCCGAGGCGATCCGTTAGGTACGCTAAGCAACGCGTAAGTGTCATCACAAGATCGTCATCGCTAGCTACTCATGGTGCGCCGGGAAGTCTGGTCGGCACGAGTTCCGTGCTGCCCATCGACCGGAGGTCCCCGTGACGTCGCCCCGCACCCCCCGTAAGGCCTTCGGCCGGCTCTCGCTCCCGGAGCGGACCTACCTCACGGACGCGCTGCGCACCGAGACCGTCGGCGGGGTCCTGCTGCTCGTCGCCGCGGTCGCCGCGCTGATCTGGGCGAACGTCCCGGCGCTGCACGACAGCTATGAGAGCGTCAGCCACTTCCACCTGGGCCCCGGGGCCCTCGGCCTGAACCTGTCCGTCGAGCACTGGGCTGCGGACGGACTGCTGGCCGTCTTCTTCTTCGTCGCCGGCATCGAGCTCAAGCGCGAGCTGGTCGCGGGCGACCTCAAGGATCCGAAGGCCGCCGCGCTGCCGGTGGTGGCCGCCCTGTGCGGCATGGCCGTCCCGGCGCTCGTCTACACGCTCACCAACACCGCGGGCGGCGGATCGCTCGCCGGCTGGGCCGTGCCCACCGCCACCGACATCGCCTTCGCGCTCGCCGTGCTGGCCGTCATCGGCACGTCCCTGCCCAGCGCCCTGCGTGCCTTCCTGCTGACGCTCGCCGTCGTCGACGACCTCTTCGCCATCCTGATCATCGCGGTCTTCTTCACCGAGGACCTGAACTTCGCCGCCCTCGGCGGCGCGGCCGTCGGCCTCGTCGTCTTCTGGCTGCTGCTCCGCAAGGGCGTGCGCGGCTGGTACGTGTACGTCCCGCTCGGGCTCGTCGTCTGGGCCCTGATGTACAACAGCGGCATCCACGCCACCATCGCGGGCGTCGCGATGGGCCTGATGCTGCGCTGCCACACCCGCGAGGGCGAGGAGCACTCGCCCGGCGAGCACATCGAGCACCTGGTGCGCCCGCTGTCGGCCGGTCTGGCGGTACCGCTGTTCGCGCTGTTCAGCGCGGGTGTCGCCCTCTCCGGCGGCGCACTGGCCGACGTGTTCACCAAGCCGGAGACGCTCGGCGTCGTGCTCGGACTCGTGATCGGCAAGACGCTCGGCATCTTCGGCGGCACCTGGCTCACCGCGCGCTTCACCCGGGCCTCGCTCAGCGACGACCTCGCCTGGGCCGACGTGTTCGCCGTGGCGACCCTGGCCGGCATCGGATTCACCGTCTCCCTGCTCATCGGCGAGCTGGCCTTCGAGGGCGACGCGGTGATGACCGACGAGGTCAAGGCCGCCGTGCTGACCGGCTCGGTCGTCGCGGCGACCCTGGCGACCGTGCTGCTGAAGATCCGGAACTCCAAGTACCGCCGCATGACCGAGGAGGAGGAGCGCGACGACGACCTCAGCGGCGTACCGGACGTCTACGAGGAGGACGACCCGGCGTACCACCTGCGGATGGCGGCCATCTACGAGCGGAAGGCCGCCGAACACCGGCGGATCGCCGAGGAGAAGGAGTCGGCACGGCTTGCCGAAGTGCCGGGCGGGGCAGGCGACGAGGGCGACGGTCCGGCATGATCTGACGAGACGGTACAAAAGACGGGACCGTTCGCGATCGGACAGAAGACGACCGCCACGGAACCGTAGGCAGCAAGCCAGCAGAAGAGGGAGACCGCGATGAGCGCACCCGACGGCAGCCCGGTCGGCGCCGAACGCAGCATCGGCCAGCTGTTCGCCTCGGCGACCACCGAATTGTCGGCGCTGGTGCACGACGAGATCGCGCTGGCCAAGGCGCAGCTGAGGCAGGACGTGAAGCGCGGGGTGACCAGCGGGGGCGCGTTCTCGCTGGCGGGCCTGCTGCTGGTGTTCTCGCTGCCGATGCTGAACTTCGCGCTGGCCTACGGGATCCGGACCTGGAGCGGCTGGAACCTCGCGGTCTGCTTCCTGCTGTCCTTTGCGGCGAACGTGCTGATCGCCGGTCTCCTCGCGCTGATCGGCGTCGCCTTCGCCAAGAAGGCCAAGAAGGGCCGCGGCCCGCAGAAGGTCGCCGCCTCCGTGAAGCAGTCGGCCGGCGTCCTGCAGAACGCCAAGCCCCATCCGCGCCCGGAGCTCCCGGCCGACCGGTCCCCCGAGGCCATCGAGGCTGTGGCACGCTCGTCCTCATGACGGACCCCGCCACTCCATCGGCGCAACCCACCTCGGTCGTACGGCTCGACATCCCCGGCGGGCACGAAGTGACCCACCGGGACGTCGCCGCCAACGGCGCCCGCTTCCACATCGCCGAGCTCGGTGACGGACCGCTGGTGCTGCTGCTGCACGGCTTCCCTCAGTTCTGGTGGACCTGGCGGCACCAGCTGACGGCCCTGGCCGACGCCGGTTTCCGCGCGGTCGCCATGGACCTGCGGGGCGTCGGCGGCAGCGACCGCACACCGCGCGGCTACGACCCCGCGGGCCTCGCCCTGGACATCACCGGCGTGATCCGCTCCCTCGGCGAGCCGGACGCCGCGCTGGTCGGCCACGACCTCGGCGGCTACCTCGCCTGGACGGCCGCGGCGATGCGGCCCAAGCTCGTGCGGCGGCTCGCGGTGTCGTCGATGCCGCACCCGAGGCGCTGGCGCTCGGCCATGCTCGGGGACGTCCGGCAGACCCGGGCCGGCTCCTACATCTGGGGTTTCCAGCGGCCCTGGATCCCGGAGCGGCAGCTGACCGCGGACGACGGCGCGCTGGTCGGCCGGCTGATCCGGGACTGGTCGGGGCCGCGGCTGCCGGACGACGAGGCGGTGGAGGCCTACCGCCGGGCCATGTGCATCCCGTCCACGGCGCACTGCTCCGTCGAGCCGTACCGCTGGCTGGTGCGTTCCCTCGCCCGTCCCGACGGCGTCCAGTTCTACCGCCGGATGAAGCGGCCGGTGCGCGTGCCGACGCTGCATCTGCACGGCTCGCTCGACCCGGTGATGCGGACGCGCAGCGCGGCGGGATCCGGGCAGTACGTCGAAGCGCCCTACCGCTGGCGGCTGTTCGACGGGCTCGGGCACTTCCCGCACGAGGAGGATCCGGTCAGCTTCTCCACCGAACTGATCAACTGGCTGAAGGATCCCGAACCCGATCGGTGACCGAACGGACGCGTTCGGTATCCGAGCCGGAACGCTTTTCCTATGAACGGCCACTTGCCTCGCGCATAGGCCAATTGGGCGCCCCAGGAGCGGTTATCGACCTTGGGGCGGGGGCACAGGTCCCGGTATGGGCTGGACGCACGACTACAGTGACGTAGCACGCGACGGCCGCTCCACGAGCGGCGCGAGCACCCACCGACGCGGCGGCACCCCGCAACTGGCGGGGACCGATCTACGGGTGGGCATTCCGCGCATCCTGCGCCGCAGGGCCCGCTGGGTCTCCGTGCGCCTGCGCCATCCGCGCACCTGAGCGCACCGCGGCCCCACAGCCACGGCCACGGCGACAGCCACCGGGCCGGGCTTCCCCGGAGCTAGAGCGCGCAGCTGTCGCTGTCCACCTGCTGGTCGGCGGTGCGGCCCTCGGCGATGTCCTCGCGGATCTCGTCGGCGGTGAGCGCGTAACCGGTGTCCGGGTCGTCCAGGGACTTGGCGAAGACCACGCCGTAGACCTCGCCCTCGGGCGTCAGCAGCGGGCCGCCGGAGTTGCCCTGACGGACGATCGCGAACAGCGAGTAGACGTCGCGGCGCACCGTGTCCCGGTGGTAGATGTCCGGGCCGCTGGCCGTGATGCGCCCGCGCACCCGGGCGGCGCGCACGTCGTATCCGCCGTTCTCCGGGAAGCCGGCGACGATCGCGTCGTCGTCCCGGTTCGCGTCCTCGTCCGTGAACCGCAGTGCGGGAGCCCGCAGTTCCGGCACGTCGAGGACGGCGATGTCGCGCTTCCAGTCGTAGAGGACGACCGTGGCGTCGTACTTGCGGCCCTCGCCGCCGATCTGCACGGTGGGCTCGTCGACGCCGCCCACCACATGGGCGTTGGTCATCACACGGCGCTCGGCGAAGACGAATCCGGTGCCCTCCAGGACCTTGCCGCAACCGGTGGCCGTGCCCATCACCTTGACGATGGAACGCTTGGCACGGGTGGCGACCGGGCTGTTGACGAGGGCCGGGTCGGGCGGCTGGACGTCGGTGATCGGCTCGTTGGAGAACGGGCTGAAGACCTGCGGGAAGCCGTTCTGCGCGAGGACCGAGGAGAAGTCCGCGAACCAGGTGTCGGCCTGCGCGGGCAGCGCGCGGGAGACGCCCAGCAGCACCTTGGAGCTGCGGACCTCCTTGCCGAGCGTCGGCAGTGTGGTGCCCGCGAGGGCGGAGCCGATGAGCCAGGCGACGAGGAGCATGGCGACCACGTTGACCAGGGCGCCGCCGGTGGCGTCCAGGGCGCGGGCCGGGGACCAAGTGATGTACCGGCGCAGCTTGTTGCCCAGATGGGTGGTCAGGGCCTGGCCGACGGAGGCACAGACGATGACGACGACCACCGCGACGACGGCGGCGGTCGTGCTCACCTCCGCCTTGTCCGTCAGGGCGTCCCAGGCGACCGGGAGCAGATAGACGGCGACGAGACCGCCGCCGAGGAAGCCGATCACGGACAGGATGCCGACCACGAAACCCTGGCGGTAGCCGACGATCGCGAACCAGACGGCGGCCAGCAGCAGCAGGATGTCCAGCACGTTCACTGATTCAGGCCTCGCCTCGTCGTCCTACGCTCACACCGGTCACCCTGTCATGACCGCCAGTCCAGCGGGACCTGCTTCTCCCTGTCCCAGGGCCGCTCCCAGCCCGCGAAGTGCAGCAACCGGTCGATGATCCCGGCGGTGAAGCCCCACACCAGGGTCGATTCGACCAGGAACGCCGGGCCCCGGTGGCCGCGGGGGTGGACGGCCGTGACCCGGTTGGCCGGGTCCGCGAGATCGGCCACGGGGACCGTGAAGACCCGCGCCGTCTCGTTCGGATCGACGACGCCGACGCGGCTGGGCTCGCGCCACCAGCCGAGCACGGGCGTGACGACGAAGCTGCTCACCGGGATGTACAGCTTGGGCAGGGCGCCGAAGAGCTGCACCCCGGCCGGGTCGAGGCCGGTCTCCTCCTCGGCCTCGCGCAGGGCGGCGCGCAGCGGGCCCTCGCCCTGCGGATCACCGTCCTCCGGGTCGAGGGAGCCGCCGGGGAACGAGGGCTGGCCCGCGTGCGACCGCAGCGAACTGGCCCGCTCCATGAGCAGCAGCTCGGGACCGCGGCCGCCCTCGCTCTCGGCCCGGCCCTCACCGAACAGGATCAGCACGGCCGACTGCCGCCCGGCGCCGTCGGCCGGGGGCAGGAAGCGGCTCAGCTGTCTCGGCTGCACCGTCCGCACGGCCCGCGCCACCGGCTCCAGCCAGCCGGGCAGGCCCGCCTCGCTGAGCGTCACGCTCTGTGCCTTGCCCGCTGTGTTGCCCGCCCGCGTCATCGCCACCCCCGTTCTGCCGTGTCCAACGCCCGACGCCCCCGAGAACGTTCCGTCATCCGGCCCCCAGCGGCGGCGCCGGGATGCCGCCCGCGTCCAGATAGGCCTGCGGGGGGTTGAGCCGCTGGCCGGGGAGGCCGCCCTTCTCGTACTTCAGCAGCTTCTTCGCCTTCTCGGGGTCCGTCTCGCCCTCCCCGTACGCCGGGCAGAGCGGGGCGATGGGGCAGGCCCCGCAGGCGGGCTTGCGGGCGTGGCAGATGCGGCGGCCGTGCCAGATCACGTGGTGGGACAGGTCCGTCCAGTCGCTCCTGGGGAACAGCGCGCCGACGGCGGCCTCGATCTTGTCCGGGTCGGTCTCCTCGGTCCACTGCCAGCGGCGCACCAGGCGCTGGAAGTGCGTGTCCACGGTGATGCCGGGGCGGCCGAAGGCGTTGCCGAGCACGACGAAGGCGGTCTTGCGGCCGACGCCGGGCAGCTTGACGAGGTCCTCGAGGCGGCCGGGGACCTCGCCGCCGAAGTCCTCGGACAGGGCCTTGGACAGCCCTATGACCGACCTGGTCTTGGCCCGGAAGAACCCGGTCGGGCGGAGGATCTCCTCGACCTCCTCCGGGTTGGCGGCGGCCAGGTCCTCGGGGGTGGGGTACTTGGCGAAGAGGGCGGGGGTCGTCTGGTTGACGCGCAGGTCGGTGGTCTGGGCGGAGAGCACCGTGGCCACCAGGAGCTGGAAGGGGTTCTCGAAGTCCAGTTCCGGGTGGGCGTACGGATACACCTCGGCGAGCTCGCGGTTGATGCGGCGGGCGCGGCGGACCAGGGCGGTGTGCGACTCGTGGCGCGGGGAGTGCGGGGCGATGGTCTTCGCGGGACCCACGCCCTCGACCGCGGCGGCGGCCTTCGCCGGGACGACGGCGGGCTTCTTGGCGGGCGCCTGCCGCTTGGCCGCCGCGGGCTTCCTGGCGGAGGCCGCCTTCTCGGCGGACGCCGGCTTCTTCGCCGGGGCGGTCTTCTTCGCGGACGCCGCCTTCTTGGCGGGAACGGTCTTCTTGGCCGACGCCGCCTTCTTCGCGGGGGCGGCCTTCTTCGCACCCGTCCTCTTCGCGGGCGCCGCCTTCTTCCCGGACGCGGCCGCGCCGGTGTCGGCGCCCTTCCCGGCGTCCTTCACGGCGTCCTGTTCGGCGTTCTTCTTCAAGGCACCCTTCTCCACGGTCACTCGCTTGGCAGGCGCCGCCTTCTTTGCCGTTTTCGCCGTTTTCCTACCGCCATCGGGACCCTGTTCGCCCACAGCGGAATCGCGACGTACAACCACCCGCGCAGCCCCCTAGGCCTGTGCTCTCACCGGCGATTTGGACACCCGGCCAGCCTACGACCCGGTACCGGCATCCGCCCCGGACCCTGAAGATCGGCGTCCAATTGGACCCCTGCCGCGTACCCCAGGACATGTGTGCGGCATCCTTGTGACAGATCACACTGTTTGGACTGTCCGGCAAAATGGGCACCACGGACCCCTGGTACACCGGGGGAACATGATCCTCTGAGCCGGTCGACAAGGAGAGAACTCGTGGACGACGTTCTGCGGCGCAACCCGCTCTTCGCGGCGCTCGACGACGAGCAATCCGCGGAGCTCCGCGCCTCCATGAGTGAGGTGACCCTCGCCCGGGGCGACTCGCTGTTCCACGAGGGCGACCCCGGAGACCGCCTCTACGTGGTCACGGAGGGCAAGGTCAAGCTCCACCGCACCTCCCCCGACGGCCGCGAGAACATGCTGGCCGTGGTCGGACCGAGCGAGCTGATCGGTGAGCTGTCGCTCTTCGACCCGGGCCCGCGCACGGCGACCGCCACCGCGCTGACCGAGGTCAAGCTGCTCGCCCTCGGTCACGGCGACCTCCAGCCCTGGCTGAACGTCCGTCCGGAGGTCGCCACCGCGCTGCTGCGCGCCGTCGCCCGCCGCCTGCGCAAGACCAACGACGCCATGTCGGACCTGGTCTTCTCGGACGTCCCCGGCCGCGTCGCCCGCGCCCTGCTGGACCTCTCGCGCCGCTTCGGCGTGCAGTCCGAGGAGGGCATCCACGTCGTGCACGACCTGACGCAGGAGGAGCTGGCCCAGCTGGTCGGCGCGTCCCGCGAGACGGTCAACAAGGCCTTGGCCGACTTCGCCCAGCGCGGCTGGCTCCGGCTGGAGGCCCGCGCCGTGATCCTGCTGGACGTGGAGCGGCTCGCCAAGCGCTCCCGCTGACGCGCCCGCAGGACTCGCGGGATCTACTCCGGCAGCTGGATGAGCCCGTGCTCGCCCAGGTACTCCAGCTGCGCCCGCACCGACAGCTCCGCCGCCGGCCACAGTGAGCGGTCGACGTCCGCGTACACGTGGGCGACGACCTCGCCCGGCGTGCGGTAGCCGTCCTCCACCGCCGTCTCGACCTGGGCGAGGCGGTGGGCCCGGTGGGCGAGGTAGAACTCGACGGCGCCCTGGGCGTCGTCCAGCACCGGCCCGTGTCCCGGCAGCACCGTGTGCACGCCGTCGTCGGCCGTGAGCGACCTGAGCCTGCGCAGCGAGTCCAAGTAGTCGCCCAGGCGCCCGTCGGGATGGGCCACCATCGTCGTACCGCGGCCCAGGACGGTGTCGCCCGTCAGGACCGCCCGGTCGGCCGGGAGATGGAAGCACAGGGAGTCCGCGGTGTGGCCCGGGGTCGGTACGACCCTCAGCTCCAGGCCGCCGACCGTGATCACGTCGCCCGCGGCCAGCCCCTCGTCGCCCAGACGCAGCGCCGGGTCCAGTGCCCGCACGTGCGTGCGCGTCAGCTCGGCGAAGCGTGCGGCGCCCTCGGCGTGGTCCGGGTGACCGTGCGTCAGCAGGGTGAGGGCGACGCGCTTGCCCGCGCGTTCGGCGGTGTCGACGACGTTGCGCAGGTGGGCGTCGTCCAGCGGGCCCGGGTCGACCACGACGGCCAGGTCCGAGTCGGGCTCGGCGAGGATCCAGGTGTTGGTGCCGTCCAGTGTCATCGCGGAGGCGTTGGGCGCGAGGACGTTCACCGCGCGCGCGGTGGCGGGCCCCGAGAGGACCCCTCCGCGCGGCTGGCCGGGCAGTGCTGCTGCGTCCGTCATGCGGGGGCTCCCCCGGTCGGGTCGGAAGGCGTGGCCGGCGTCGGCGTGGTGGCCGGGACGTGCTTGGTGAACTCGTCGTGCCCCGGCCAGGAGAGCACGATCTCGCCCTCGACCAGCCGCGCCCGGGCCAGTACGGGCGTCATGTCGCGGCCCGGCGCCGACGCGAGCGCCTCGGCCGCCGTGCCGCACTCCGCGAGGGCGCGCAGGGTCGCGACGGTCGGCGGCATCATCAGCAGCTCGCCCTTGTCGTACCCCGCCGTCGCGTCGGCCGGAGTGATCCACACCGTCCGGTCGGCCTCCGTGGAGGCGTTGCGCGTGCGCTGGCCCTCGGGGAGGACGGCCACGAAGAACCACGTGTCGTAGCGCCGGGACTCGAACTCCGGGGTGATCCAGCGGGCCCAGGCGCCCAGCAGGTCGGAGCGCAGGACGAGGCCCCTGCGGTCCAGGAACTCCGCGAAGGACAGGTCCCGGGCGACCAGGGCCGCGCGGTCGGCCTCCCAGTCCGCGCCCGTGGTGTCGCCGGCCACCGAGTCGGGGGTGGGCCCGGCGAGCAGGACGCCCGCCTCCTCGTACGTCTCCCGGACGGCCGCGCAGACGATCGCCTGGGCGCCGGCCTCGTCGACTCCGAGCCGGTCCGCCCACCACGCGCGCGTGGGGCCCGCCCAGCCGATGTCCCGGTCGTCGTCGCGCGGGTCGACCCCGCCGCCCGGGTAGGCGTAGGCGCCCCCGGCGAAGGCCATCGAGGTGCGGCGGCGCAGCATGTGGACGGCGGGGCCGGTGCCGGTGTCCTTGAGGAGCATGACGGTGGCCGCGCGCCGCGGCGTGACCGGGGTGAGCGTGCCGTCCGCGAGCGCGCGGATGCGCTCCGGCCACTCCGGGGGATACCACTGACCGTTCGCCTGACCGTTCGCCATGGCCGGAGGCTATCCGGTGACGGGCGGATGTTCGAGTGGCCCCCGGGACCGGGCGGGCGTCAGGAGGGCAGGCCGGTCAGCCACTCGGTGAGCAGCCGGCTGGTCTCCTCGGGGCGCTCCTGCTGGAGCCAGTGGCCGCAGCCCTCCAGGACGTGTGAGGCGCTGAGGCCGGGCAGCGTGACCGGGTACGCCTCGATCGCGTCGGACAGCCAGGTCGTGGAGGCGTCCAGGCCGCCGCCGAGGAACAGGGACGGCTGGGTGATCGGGGCGCCCTCGTGCACGGCCAGGTCGGCCCAGTCACGGTCCATGTTGCGGTAGCGGTTGAGGGCGCCGGTGAGGCCGGTGCGCTCGAACTCGCCGGCGTAGACGTCCAGGTCCTCCTCGGCCAGCCAGGAGGGCAGCCGCCCGGCGGCCGGGAACCGGTCGCGCATCCTGCCGCCGGGGGCGACGAAGTGCGGGTCGGGTGCGTCCGGGCCGGGCATGGTGTCGCCGGACAGGGCGGCGTAGAGGCCGGCGAGCCAGCCGCGTACGTCGGGTTCGATCTCGGCCTCGGCGCGGCCGGGCTCCTGGAAGTAGGAGACGTAGAACTCCTGGCCCGCCAAGGGCCCGGCGGGGTCGCTCATGCCGGCGAAGACCTCGCTGGGCTTCGGGCCGCCCGGCGGGGTGTACGGCACGCTCAGCAGGCCGACCGCGCGGAAGACGTCCGGTCGCAGCAGCGCGGAGGACGCGGCGATGTTCGCGCCCCAGTCGTGGCCGACGATCACGGCGGTGCGCTCTCCCAGGGCCTCGACCACGGCGACGTTGTCCGCCACCAGGTCGAGCATCCGGTACGCCTCGACGGCGTCCGGCCGCGAGGAGCGCCCGTAGCCGCGCACGTCGATCGCGGCGGCGCGGAACCCGGCGGCGGCCAGCGCGGGCAGCTGGTGGCGCCAGGAGTACCAGGACTCGGGGAATCCGTGCACCAGCAGGACCAGCGGCCCGCTGCCCTGCTCCACCAGGTGGATCCGGCCGGCCGGTGAGGGCACCAGCCGGTGGACGGCCCGGCCGGCGTCCCGGTCGGGGCGGTGGGTCTGCGGGTCGGTCACGGGCGGCTGCGGCACGGCTCCTCCTGACACGTACGTCGGTACGGTCCCGGAGCGGGCCGGGACCGTGGGCCGGGGACGGCTCGCGCGCCGTACCCGGGGCACCGATCCTGCGGGGCCTGAACCACCGGGGGCGAGGTTTGTTGCCGGTCCGGCAACAAGCCGGGCTGGGCCTGCCACGGCCGGGCCGGCTACGGCTGGGCCAGCTCCACCTGGATCTCGACCTCCACCGGAGCGTCCAGCGGCAGGACCGCCACGCCGACCGCGCTACGGGCGTGCACGCCCTTGTCGCCCAGGACGGCGCCGAGGAGCTCGCTGGCGCCGTTGATCACGCCGGGCTGGCCGGTGAAGTCGGCGGCGGACGCCACGAAGCCGACGACCTTGACCACGCGCGCGATGCGGTCGAGGTCACCGGCGACGGACTTGACGGCGGCCAGGGCGTTCAGCGCGCACGTGCGGGCCAGCTCCTTGGCCTCGTCCGCCGTGACCTCGGCGCCCACCTTGCCGGTGACCGCGAGCTTGCCCTCGATCATCGGGAGCTGGCCGGAGGTGTAGACGTACGGGCCGGACCGCACGGCCGGCTGGTAGGCGGCCAGCGGCGGGACGACCTCGGGCAGCGTCAGCCCGAGCTCGGCCAGCTTCTCCTCGACGGCGCTCATGCCTTCTCCCGCTTCAGGTAGGCCACGAGCTGCTCGGGGTTGTTCGGCCCGGGCACGACCTGGACGAGCTCCCAGCCGTCCTCGCCCCAGGTGTCCAGGATCTGCTTCGTGGCGTGGACGAGCAGCGGCACGGTTGCGTATTCCCACTTGGTCATGTGGCCGACTCTAGCCGCTGCCCGGGGCCCGGCAGACGGCCGACCGCGGCCACGTTCTCCACAGCCTCCGGCGTACTCGGCGGGCGGACTGGTTACGCTCGAATACGTGAGCAGGCTCCAGGTCGTCAGTGGCAAGGGCGGAACCGGCAAGACCACGGTGGCCGCGGCCCTCGCGCTGGCCCTGGCCACCGAGGGGAAGCGCGCGCTTCTCGTCGAGGTCGAGGGTCGCCAGGGCATCGCGCAGCTCTTCGAAACGGAGGCGCTGCCTTACGAGGAACGGAAGATCGCCGTCGCTCCCGGGGGCGGGGAGGTGTATGCCCTCGCCATCGACGCCGAACTGGCTCTTCTGGACTACCTCCAGATGTTCTACAAGCTGGGCAGTGCCGGACGGGCCCTGAAGAAGCTCGGCGCGATCGACTTCGCCACCACCATCGCGCCCGGTGTCCGGGACGTCCTGCTGACCGGCAAGGCCTGCGAGGCGGTCCGGCGCAAGGACAGGAGCGGGCGGTTCGCGTACGACTACGTCGTCATGGACGCGCCGCCCACGGGGCGCATCACGCGCTTCCTCAATGTGAACGACGAGGTCGCCGGGCTCGCCAAGGTGGGCCCGATACACAATCAGGCGCAGGCCGTGATGCGGGTGCTGAAGTCGCGGGAGACCGCCGTGCACCTGGTGACGCTGCTGGAGGAGATGCCGGTCCA
>NZ_JBEZVJ010000018.1:0-141393 GCF_040636935.1 Streptomyces sp. NPDC032940
TACGACGAGCAGACCGCCTTCCCCAGCACCGCTTGACTGATCAACCGCATCGGATGTCTGTCTTCGCCCCGGCTGGCCGCGCCCGGCGGCGCGCTGCGTGCATGCGGGCTGAGCAGAGAACATTTTTCTGTGGCTGAGGCCGGTCGGCTCCACGGCTTTAGCCACCTCCCCGGTCCGGGTCCCGCGTCGAGCAAGACCAGGGGGCCACTCGTGCACATTGCGGGCAGGTTCAAAGCCTGCCCGAGTTGCCAACCAGCGTACGGCCCCCTGATCATGCTCGACCCCAGACTGGGCAGGCCACCGGCCAAACCCGCTCCGCCGACCTACACTGCCCTTCAGGTACTCGTCACACCACCAAGCACCTGAACGTTGCCTCAATACAACTGGGGGGGGAAATGCGAGTCTCTAGTATTAAGCTAGAGAATTTTCAAGGAGTTCAAAATCTTCACCTCGAAGGCTTGGATAACCTTCCACTAGTTGTAATATCCGGCAGGAACGGAACAGGTAAATCGACAGTACTCGTCGCGCTGAGCCTCCTCTGGGAGTTCCCAGAAGATCTTGACCCCTACCCTCTGGTAGGCCCATGGGGAGAAACCGCCAAGATTGAAATGACTATCTCCCTGACCCTCGAAGAGCAGAATAAGCTGACTGATACAGCCAGGACGCGGCATGGGAGCGACGTTGGGGAGTGCCCTAGCTCCCTAAATATAGGGCTCATGTTGACCGAATACGATAAACCTGAGCGATTGGACTCAGTCATTTGGGTTGACATCCTGCGCTCAAAGGCCTTCAGGAGAACCCACGCGTTCGCTCGGTTGACTTTCATCCCCTCCGAGCGAGCAGTGACCCGCTCCAACTTGGGATCTGTTGATCCGGACAGCCTGTCGTCAGACGCGGCCGAAAGAATCCGAACTGAAGCGATTGAGTCAGTACTGAATGGATGGTCAAGCTTCAGCCTCAACAATATTCCTGACTACCTAGCGACACTCGACTATGCAGCAATGATCGCAAGCAGACAAGCAGGAGAAATAAGTGAACGGTCGGAATATGAGGAGATCGCCAACAGCTTCCGCGAGGCGACTGGAAAGGAACTGGAGCGACCTTCCCTGTCACGCGAGGGAAAGATTGCCCTTTTTGTTGATTCGCTAAATGGGAACAAGCACGCCATTCAGCATCTATCCAGTGGTGAACTGGGAGCACTTGGGTTGATGTACATGACGCGCCGCCTTGCTTCGGCCGGTGGGATCCTTGCAGTCGATGAGCCGGAAATCCATCTCCATCCGTCTCTACAGACCACAATTCTCGATATGATCCTCGGGGCCAGTGAAAGCGCACAGCTCTGGCTTTGCACTCACTCTCCGAATTTGATTAACTCCTCACCCATCGATTCGATTGTGAGTGTTTCTGCGGCAAGAGATGGCGTTAACCAGGCGGCGCGAATCAGCCACCAGGTGAACCGAATTGAATTGCTGGCAGATCTTGGCGTCACCCCCAGCTCGTGGCTTCAGCATGATCGTATTATCATTGTGGAAGGCGCCACCGATAAGCACTTGATTGAACTGCTCTTCCCGGTAGAGGCGTCACGTTCGGTGATTTACGTCGCCGGAAACAGAGCGGGCGTCGACGCGACGGTTCGAACGCTCACCGCTGGCGACGCACTGCTTCCTTGGATCGCCATTCGCGATCGCGACCTAGTCGGTAACACCGAAAATGACCCCGGAAGCAGTTTCACATGGAGTCGCCGAACCTTTGAGAACACGTTCCTCGACTCCAGGCTACTTGCACACGTAATAGACGCAGCTGGGGGAAGTGAAGACCCAGCAGCAGTAGAAGAGAAGCTGAAGGAATTGGCGTCGACCGAGAAGTCTGATGTCGAGAGACTATTGGTGGAGGAGAAACTTCGCCAAATGATACCCGACACAAAACCGTCAGGCACTGGGCTGAGAGCAGCGCTTGAGCATCATATTACCCTTCAGCAGCAACGGCTTGACGCCTACGAGGACGCAGCCCGCGAAGTGCAGCAGCATCTGGAGGAGAGCTGGGAAAGAGAATGGAAAGCGCTCGTTCAAGGCAAAAGAGTCCTTGCCAATTTCACGCGGTTCACCCCGTTCCGGGGAATGCAGCAGATGCTCAACGCTATCTGCAAGGCTTGTCGTGATAACCCTGAACTAATGCCCGATGACCTTGTCGCACTACATGGGATAATCTCAGAGTCGACGGTGCGGTCCGGCGCCCAAGACGTCGGCTGCATGCTCGGCGACTTGGCCAGGAGTGCCCATCGGGCGAGTGGTCCGAAGGCCGGCCCGCCCAAACAAGGTCCCGATATTCGTCGCGGACCATGCGGTCGTTGACCATCGTTGCCAGCGAGCGCATGCGGTTGCGCCGTTCTGACATCCACGAGTGACATCAACGGCTCCGGACGTCAGCACTCCTAGGCGGTCTGGCATGGCCAGCATGGCCGGGCAGCTCCCCAGCAGTACCGGGGAGCGATTGAACTCCTAAAGCGGTGCTCTAAAGGGGCCCCGGAGCGCCCAACTCAGCTGCGGTACCTGTCATCATCATGTGATGGCAGGCGGGCAGCTACCGACAGGGTGGACTCTGAAGGAGATCCGCGACGTGTCCGGAGATCGGGACTCCATGGCTCTCGACACCGATCGCGTCGTGACGTGGGTGGGCCGGCCGGGAGAAGACGAACGGCTCCATCCTGAGATCATCCTTGGATTCCACGGGCTGTTTCTGGTGAAGCCGGTCAACGATAAGGACTGGTGCCTGGGCAGTCTGAACGATGATGGCAGTGTCGACTGCCGGAGTGCCTACTGCGACCTCTACGAGGCGCTTCGCGGTCTGTAGCCCCGATGCCCTCGCTCAGATCAGCACGGCGAGGCCCGTCTCAGTTTCCGTCTCACTCAGCCCTGTTCACGGCCGTTCAGACGAGACCAGGAGCTGGGAAAGCGTGTTGGTCGCCGCTGAGTCATCTCTGCCGACAAATCAGGCCGCGCCCGTCATCCAGTTCCTGGTGAGAAGGAAGTCACCTCATTGTCGATCACTCACTGGGTTCGGCGGGTAGGAGAGAGCCCAACTCGGGTGAGCCGTAAGTCAGGAAGACGAGGTCGCTGTCGCTGCTGGTATCCCAGATGTCGCGGTCGAATGTCACGGGGACTGAGGCCGTGGACGGCTGACCCATGTAGCACTCGACGGACTTCGTGCCAGCGGGACATCCGAAAGACACACGGGCGTCGTCACGCGGACGGAGGAGGCTGTAGATACCGGGACGTCCGTCGTCTGGGGTCAGCCAGCGGCCTGAGAGGAGGTTGTTCGTAAGCTTGGTGGCAAGCTCTGACGGAGCGACGTCTCCGACCAGGTCCGGCGGGGTCTTGATGGTGAGGTCATCGTCGGGGGTGCCGAGGTCGTCAGTGCTGACGGGTTGGCTGTTGATGTCGTCGATCTGGGTTCGGATTTCGGCGATCTCGCTGGCGATGACCTCGTCGCTGAGGCTCGTGGCGAGGGCGAGGTCTTCGATGACCTTCTCGACGGTGCCGAGGACGGGGGCGGCGCCGCCGAGGATGTTGGTGAAGTCGTCGTAGTCCTCCTTGATGCCCTTATAGACCTGCTCCTCGACTGTGTCTTTGTAGAAATAGTTGCTGATCTGGAGGCGCTCGTAGGTGGCGCCGATGCGGTCGATGCGGCCGATGCGCTGCTCGACGCGCATCAGGTTCCAGGGCATGTCGTAGTTGATGAGGCGGCCCGACGTCTGCAGGTTGAGGCCCTCGCTCATCGAGTCGGTGCCGATCAAGACCTCGATATCGCCGTTGCGGAATCGGGTTTTGATCTCGGCCTTGGTGACCGGGTTCCACTCCTCTGCTACGGGATCGTAGATCTCGCCGCCGCGGCCGGAGTAGCAACCGAGCCTGTAGTAGCCAGCGGCCAGGAGGCGCTGGCGGACGTAGTCCATGGTGTCGGTGTACTGAGTGAAGACCACTGCGGAGTCGTACGTTTTGAACGACTCGGCCAGGTCCTCGACGAGCTGCTGGGCCTTGGTGTCCTCGCCGGTGATATCGCCGAGGTCGTTGAGGAAGGAGCGGAGCTCGCCGATCTCCTTCTTGAGGCGGTCGGCGCGGACGTCGAAGGTCTCGGGGTCGAAGAGGGAGTTCTCCAGGTCGACGCCGTCGTCGTCGGTGAGGAGATCGGCCAGGCTCTTGCCCTGCTCGAGTACGTCAAGGCGGCGTTGCAGGGACTGCTTGATCGCTTCGAAGGAGGAGGTCAGCCGGCGCCGGTAGACGGTCATGATGAAGCCGAGGGCCTTGGTGGCCTTGTCGGACTTGTAGGCGTTGTAGTGGCGGCGGATGTATTCCTCGATGCGGTCATACAGCTTCCGCTCGTTCGACGCCAGGGGAATGAACTCGTCGGTGACGTGCCGGTACGGGATGACGATCGAGGCCGGGATGATGCCGGCCTCCTGGTAGGCCCGCATGGTCTTGCGGGTGTTGCGGAAGACCCGATCGCGTATCGGGGTATGGCGGCGAGCCCACTTATCCATCCACTCGGAGGTGGCGTTGGGGAACTGTGCCCTGAGGTCAGGTGAGGGTGGGTTGTTGGCCATCCCCGTCACCGTCCACGCGTCGGCCCATCCGAGTGCGTCGTTGACCTGCTGCTCCAGCTCGTAGTCGTGTTCGGCGAGTGGATCGGAGAAGTAGTCCTCCAGCATGTCGCAGATGAGTTTCCAGCCGCGCCTCTCGGGCGGGTCGCCGAGGTAGGTGAAGTATTGCGTGAAGAAGAACGCCTGCTCACCCCACTTGCCCGGCAGCCCGAGGAGCTCTATGAGGTCCCAGGCCTCGTGGGGGTGCATCTGCATCGGGGTCGCCGAAGCGAGGTAGAGTGCACGCCACAGCTCGCGCCTCTTCATCTCCTGGAGCAGCGCGAGCAGGGAGTTGGGAGTGTCGGTCGCCTTGGAACCGCGGCGGCGGGCGTGATGGGCCTCATCGACGAGGACGACATCCCACGGTCCGGCGTTAAGGATCTGGATACGGCGACTGCGGCGGCGAGCGAGGTGGGAGGAGGCGAGCACGATCGGGAAGGCCGACCACGGGTTCGCCTTCGGATCGGTCGCGATGGGCTGGTCGAACCGGTCGATGAAGCCGCCCTTGTCGTAGCGGGCGACGTCGAGGTTCATCTTCTCGTGGAGCTCTTCCTGCCACTGCTTCATCACCGAGGCAGGCACCAGCAGCAGCGCCTTCTTCGCCCGGCCGGAGGTGAAGAGCTCACGCAGCACCATACCTGCCTCGACGGTCTTGCCGAGACCGACCTCGTCGGCGAAGAGATAGCCGCGCGGGTACGTCGACACCACCCGGTGGATCAGCTCGGCCTGGTGCGGCAGCGGCTGAGCCCACGCTGTGCCCACGCCAGTCCACGCGGACACCTTCGGCGCATCCCGGAGAGCGACCAGCTCGTCCCAGGCCGCCTGGATATCGACATCCACGTCGACAGGCGGTGCCTCGCGATCGGCCTCCTCGCGCCTCGGCTGCGGCACGAACGTGTCGAAGGGGAACGGCGGAGCGTCGGGAGCGTGCTCTATCAGGTGTTCCCGGACGGCGGTGGGCAGGTCGATGATCGCCCAACCCTCGTCGGGGTTGGCACGCCAGTGCCGCTCGAAGGCTCGCTCCTTGGGCTCGCCGTAATCCTCCCAGGACTCGGTACGCCAGGAGCGGTAGGCGTCGAAGGTCTCGTGGTTCTTCACCCATGCGGTGACCGAGGCGTTGTTGGAGCCGCTGAATGCGACCTTCTGGCCGTAGCGATCTGTGAAGATGCCGTACTTGGTGTGGAAGTAGCGGCCCGACTCCTGGTGGGTGAGCAGGTGGCCGTGCTTGTCGACCGGGATGCCGACCCGGATGTGGAGCCGGTCGTTGGCGACCATCCAGGCCAGCACGCTGAGGTGGTCGCTCTGCACGATCTTCGTGCCCTCCAGGCCAGGGTCAGCCAGTAAACGCTCGGCGACCACATCGTCGAGCGGAGTGCCGGAGAGCACCGCGTCGACGTCCTTCTTGCCGAGCTGGGCGCCGACGATGAGTCTCATCACGCCACCACCGGCGATGAAGTACGCCGTGCCCTGCGCGGCAAACTGCAGCTCTGCCCCGGACCAGTAGCCGACCGCACGGTCGTAGGCGACAGCCCTGGAAAGCAGCGGCTCGTAGAACGTCTCAAACGGTGCATCGTCGGGCGAGTACATCGCCTTCAGTGTCACGCTGCGGAACGAGTTGTCGGCCGTGGCAGGGTCATGGTCGAAGAGACCATCCTGTGCCGGTGTCGCCGGCTTGGCGGCGGCACCGGGAAACAGGGCGTCGTCGTGCTCGGCCAACCTCACTCCATCTCGAAGAGAGCGACTGGTTCGTCAATCTGCGTTATAGGGAGATCGTCGGCTGGGAGCTGAACACTATCGAAGTAGAGTGTGCACAGCGTGTCGAGAAGTCCCGCCTCCGGGTAGACCCACGCGCCCTTTGACTTCTTGCGAGGGATTGCGTTAACCAGGCCCTGAATGGCGGCAATGAACGCACGGTCACTGGTGTAGCCATGCCGATCGACGAAACGCTTTGCAGCTTGCATGCCGTCAACCTTGGCAATGTAGAGCATCGTGTCGACGGCATCGATGAGGTACTCAAACCCGGCTGCCTCTGGGCGGACTCCAGGAGCATCGCCTTCGTTGCCCCTTCGGATCCGCTCCTCAGGTGCCAGCAACTCCACGGTTCCAGCCTTCTTCTTGAGTACCTTGGCTCTTGTCAGGTGGTCGATGTCGAGTCCGCCAACGGCTAGGGCAAGGAGCCGAGCAGCATCGAAGTCGGCCTCCCGTGCCTTGAAGATGTCCCAGGCCATGAGCACGAAGTCGGTAAGGCTATCGACTTGGACCGCTTCGCCCACGAGGCGGCGACGTCGGAGTTCGACGATCTCCTCACGTGCGATGTTCAGAGCCTCCTCCGGCCTCAGGAGCCGATCGGCTCCGTTCTCATCGGGTACCGACGAGTAGACGGGCCAGTTCCGCGAGATGACAGACAGCGCGGGGCCGTAGGTGGCGAGCATGAGGTCGACACCTTCGATACCGTCTTCGGCGAAGCGGAGCGACGCACTTCGTGCTTCTGTGCGAACCTCAGGCGCTACGTCTTCGAGGTACCGCTTCCCGCCATCATCGCTCCGGTCCCGCTTACGACAGACCAGCATGATGGTGGACTCTGCGGCGTTCTTGTTGGCTTGGTGGCTGCTGGTCTCTGGCTCAGTAGCGACAGGCCAGGACGTCTCGACCGTGAAACCCGCTGCGATCAACGCCGAGCCCAATGCATCCCATGCCCGAGCGTTCTTGTTGGTGAACATCACCGTGAGCACGCCGCCGTCGGATAGGATTCTGCGGCACTCAATGAAGATCGCGGCCATCTTCGACTCGTAGTCGAGGTCAGCGATCTCCTTCTTACGGCGACCGAGCGCTGCGAACCGTGCATCGTTGGTGACAGCCTCGTTTTCCAGGTCGGTGTTCTCTTCTTCGAAGAGCTCCGGCGTCACGACACCGAGGGTCTCCCGCTCCCAGGCGTAGAAGAAGTTGGAGAGCTCGGAGTACATGACGTTGGCGTAGTACGGCGGATCCATGCAGATGTGCTGGATAGAACCGTCAGGTAGGGAGGGAATGTCGGCCGCGGTCCCGGCGGTGACCTGCACCTCGCGATCCAGGCGTGCACCGGGCGCGCTGCTGCCAGTCTCTTCGAGGAGACGTGCGATCTCGTCGTAAGCATCGACCAACTGGTTCAAACACCACGGCAGCAGTTCTCCTGGGCCCGGAAACTCGACGAAGGTCCACTTGAACGCGAAGTTGTGTTTCTCAAAGACGGCGCGAGTCGACTGGCGGTTCACGTGCCAGGACGTTTGCCGCGCGTTGTAGTTCAGTGCCTTTCCCTGCATCAGCGCAAGCTCGGTGAGGATGTCTTTCGAGAGGCTCTCATCGAGCTCAGTCCTCGCTTCTGCGGCAACCTTGCGGAACGCTTGGACGAAGGCGGCATGGGTGAGGAGCTGGCGAGGGGAAAAGAAGTCGGCCCATTTGTTGATGCCGTACATCCGATGACCGCGGTCGTAGTTCGACACCTCGGGAATCGGGGTCGAGGGAATGATGCCGGTGGCTTCCCAGATTTCGATGTTCTCCGCTACCAGTTGCTCAGCCTTATCGAGTGCCTCAAGGTCGGCATCGGTCGGCGAACGGAAGGTTCGTCCAGCGGAGGTCTTGACGACAACTGCATAGAGGACCTGGGTCATGCGGCCGGCCTTGGCCTCGGCCTTGATGTAGTCGCCGTCGACGACGAGATTGTCGTACGGGCTGATCGCGCGGCCGCCCGCAAAGAGGCCCTTGTCAGCATCGAAGTCGATGTCCGTCCCGTGCAGGACTTCAAATCTCGGCGTCTGCAACTCGACTCCGTCGAGTTCAGTCAGCATCCGCACAGCGGCTTGCTTGGGACCCTTCCGAAGCCACCAGTCCGGCATCAGCGGCACGATCCGGCCGGTGCGGGGGCAAGCCACCGCATGGGCGTAGAGGTAGTTCGTAACCCTCTCCCTGCCAGCCTTCGGGAAGTACTCAAGGAGCCTGGTCGTGGCGTCGTCCACGATCCGCTGACCCCACTTGCGCAGGACTGGAGTTAGCGCCGTGCCGTGTTTGGCTGGGATCGTGAGGCTTGCGTTCAGGATCGACACGGCCACGCTGTTGAGGTCGTTCGCGTAGGTCGGCAGACCCAAGCGCAGCGCGGTCCATGGGATGGAGCCTCCCCCAGCGGTCACATCTGCAACGGCAGGAAGGCGGCCCCAGGTGTCGACGAGGACGTCGTGCAGCTCTCGGATCTCCTGCTCGCCGACACTGTTCTTGAACGCTGGACGGTAGGTGTAAGGGTTGTCCTTGAGTTTGACGCCCGCGGCCTTGGCGGCTTCACTTGTTCGTTTCGCCAGCACGGGGTCTCCCCAAATACCGACGAGGCGGTTGAACCAGTCGCGATATGCCCGTTCGGTTTGCAGCCCGCTGATCGTAGGATGCCGCTCCGCAAGTTCGTCGCTCCAGGCTGGCAGGATACCCGCCAGAACTGTGGCCGCCGAGGCGACGATAGGGCGACGAGCCCACCACTGATGGAGGGTCTTGAGCTTCGGGAACTGCCCTGGGATCGGGGCAGCTTCGCGTCGTGACTCGATGCTCAGAGCTGCCACCGGCAGCCAGTCTTCAGCCAGTACCTTGGGCCGCGTTGTCACGGTGCTTACTTTCAGTCGTCGGAGAGGAGGATGCGGAGGGCCTTGCGGGCGCGGTTGGCGTCGACGCCGATGCACTTGGAGTACCAGTAGTAGGTCTCCTCGGTGCTCATGGCGTTGATGCCAGCGACGAGTGCGCGGACGCGCTCATGCTTGGCGATGGGCTGGGTGGCTAGCAGGACCAGGGCCAGGCGTACGCCGTCGGGTTCGGTGAGCCGGATGGGCGCCTTGCGGGTGAAGGTCAGCACGCTGGGCTGGTGGCCCGATCGCTTCACTGCAGCGAAAAGGGCGTCGACGACGCGGCCCGTCTGCTGCGGGGTGAGGGTAACGACGGCCGTGGCGAGGACGGAGACAGCCTCGCCATAAGTCTCCTCGACGGTGAGGCCGTAGGTCTCACCGCGGCCAGGCTTCACGATGAGACGGAATCCGCGGGCGCCGGCGACGGCGGCGAGCCGTCGGCTCGGGACGGTCGTCGCGCGCTGGGGCGGGGTCACTTGGTAACCTCCGCCGTCATCGTTGTGCTCTTCATACCGAGCTTCTTGATCACATCGTGGATCTGCACGATCTGCGGGTCGTCGACGTCGAGTGCCGGGTTGAACCGGAACGTGAGGGTGACGTCGCCGACCGTCTTCGTGGCGGCGGTGAGCGCCTTCTTGGCGTGGCCGTAGGCCGTCTGGAAGTCGGCGCGCTCAGCGGTGCCATGGAACTGGATGCCGCCTCCGGTGAGCCCCTTGTACTCGGCGCGGATGGTGGAGCGGACCGTGATGGTCTGCTTCTGCAGCATGCCGAGCGAGGCAACGGCAAGGTCGATGTCGCTCGTGCCGGACGCGGCATCCGCGCTCACCTTCAAAGTGAGGGTCGAGATGGTGCGGATCGTGTAGTCAGAGACGGCGTCGAGCAGGGTCTGCATGGCCGCTCCGCCGGGACCGTTCGCGGTGAAGGTCTTGGAGGCGGCGGTGCGGGAGGGAACCTCGACGCCGATTTGGTCGGCGGTCTCACGGGGCAGGATGTGGAGGGTGTCGAGGCCCTTGTCCTTGATCGCCGAGGGTGAGAGCGCCCGGACGCCGGCGGCGGGCTCGGTGTCGGTGACGACGAACCAGCCGTACTCGCTGGACTGGACGGCGGTGGCCAGCAGGTCGAGGACCTCGGTCTTGGAGGGCTCGCCACCGCAGGCGGTCTCGAGGCGGGCGCGGAGATCGGCGCCGGTGAGCTGGTCCTTGGTGAGCACCGAGCGGAGGTCAGTCTGGGTGGGTTTGCGGACCAGCAGGCCGCGCTTCTGCGCCTCAGCCATGGTCATGACCTCGGTGTCGGCGCTGAAGGTGATCGACATGCCAGCCTGGTTATTGGCCGTGTAAGCCTTTCCGCTGGCGGAGTCGTAGTAGACCCAGTTGTCGTGGCTGACGCCGTTGACGATCGCGTCCCGCAGCAGGGAGGGGTTGCGGACGATGGAGGCCTTGTGGTCGGACCAAAAATACTCGGCGATCGCGGCCGTGCTCGTGGCCTCCTTGTTGGCCCAGGTACGGGCGCGTAGGAAGGAGGCCGTGAACGGGCTGGTGCGGATCTTGTCCTCATCGGTCAGCAAGGTAATAACAGCGGAGGTGGCATTTTTCGGGTCGCCCTGGGCCTGGGCGGGGAGCTCGCGGTGGCGCAGGTAGTCGGTGGCCTTCTCATCGGCCGGGTAGTAGATGTGCTTGAAGCACCGGGTGACCGCGATGCGTGCCTGGAGGCGGGCCTCCTTGTCGTAGGCCTCGACCTTCTTGCGGACCTCCTCGCTGAACTGGCCCAGCCGGTTGGTATCCGCGGCGAGGTTGTTGGAGGCGATCAGGGCACGTGCGCGGTCCTTGAGTACGTGGACCTGCTCGGCGTCGGCAAGGGCGAAGACCAGGGAGTTGCGGTACTTGCGCGGCGTACCGACCGAGCCGACCTTGTCGAGCATCTCCACGATCTGTGCCGGCGGCTGGTCGGTGTGGCGCGGGTCGACGGTGACGACATCGTGGTCGAGCACGACCACGCGCAGCGCGTTCCTGTCTGGAATCTCGGCGGGGCCTGACGGGAAATGGATCGCGGTGACGCCGCCGTCGTTGGCGAACGCCTTGTGGATCAGGCTATCGACTTCCGCGGCGACCGCAGTGTTGGCGACGTTGCGCTTTTCGGTCTCGATGATGGCGTTGACGTTGGGCTCGATGTTGAAGCGCCAGCGGGCACCGTCGTACGACAGGTGCCAGAAGACCCTCTCCGACTCGGTGAGCGCCTTCTCGTAGATGGTGGCGTCCTCGCCGGGGCGCAGGGTGCCGACCAGCCAGTCGTTGCGGCCCGCCCCTGCAGTGGAGACCATTTCCAGGGAGTGGGTGAACACGGTGCGAGCCACGCGGGTGGCGTAGGCAGGCTTGCCGGGGAAGACATCGGCGTTGACGACAGCCGCGTGGGACGCCTTGGAGGCGAAGTCGCCCTTGGCCACGCTCGCGTACTCGGCGCGGCCGAGGCCGTCGGTGAGGTGGTTGAGGACCGGCTCGTTGGAGTAGTCGATGTCGCCGACGTTGATGATCTCTGTGTCGTCGTTGGTGGCGTAGATGTTGGCCACAACCTCGGCCAGGAGTTTCAGGGCGCCACGGGCACGCTGGAAATCGGTTATGTTGCCCAGTCGCTTATCGAGGACGCGGACCAGCTCGGGGTGGAACGGGTAGGTCTTAGTGACCAGGTCGCCATAGGAAGCCGGATGCTCGGCGCCGCCAGCGAGCTGCTCGGTCTTGGCGAGCTGCTGGTAGAAGTCCCGGTAGGCCTCCCCGGCTGCCCTGGCGGCGTCCTCGTCGACGGAGGTGAATAGGCGTTTTTTGAGGATCTCTCCGATCTCGTTGTCATCGGCCGGCGTGATCACCGCGCTCGGCCGCACCGCGCGGGTCAGCACGTCACCGGTCTCCTGGGCGGCCTTGACCGAGGCGGCGTTGGCGGCGTCGGCCTTCTCCTTTTCCTCACCGGTCAGTTCGCTGATCTCGGTGGTCTCCGCACCGAACGCGTTGGTGGTCGCGGCCAGGGTGATGATGACCGAGACCTTGTTGGTCGGGTCGGAGGCGACCTCGAAAAGGTTGCCGAGGAAGGCGGGGATCGCGCCGGCCATGCGGCGTACGTCCTCGCTGCCGGAGGAGGTCACTATACGCAGGTGTTTGGAGATCTCGTCGACAATCACCACTGTCGGCTTGCCGCCGAAGGCGGCCTTGATCGTGGCGGTGCCCGGGGCCGTGCGATGGGTGTCGTTCGCCTCCATCGCCGCGAACGCGTCATCGCCAATCTGGGCAGCCATCTCACCCCACATCGTGTAGGTGCGATGGCCGCTGGTCTCGAGGCCCGCAGTGGGGTCGAGGGCGTCGCCGACTAGGGCCGCGACCTGGACCGGGCCGTCGGGAAGCAGACTCGGGTCGAGGAACTCGGCGATGTTGGATGGCCGGGCGCCCTTGGCGAGGTGGTAGACGGCGGTCAGGCCGTGGGTCTTACCGCCGCCGAATGAGGTCGTCGGGCGAAGCACGCCGTTCTCTCCCGCGACACCCTTCGCTCCGGTCAGGCGACCGAAGGTCTTGGTGAGCAGCGTCTTCAAGCCGCTCGTGGGGTAGGTCTGCGCGAAGAATGCCTCCGCGTCGCCGTACACCGGATAGTGCTCCGCGTCGCGGACCACCTTGTCCAGTTGTGCTGCGAAGTGGTTCTCCGCCAATCCGCCTTCGAGTACGTCCTCCCGCGGAACACACACCTTCCGCAGAGCCACCAGGCTCGACGCTGCCATACCCCTCCTGCCGCCCAGACGCCGTGCACGCGGCGTCGCCCCTCAACCTGAGCATCATGGTATTGCAGGCCGTCGACAATCCCTCCTGGTTCTGCCGACGGTCCCGCATCGTCCTACCTGCCGGTGGGTATATCGGCGCGTCGTCCATGTCGGTGGCCCACACCGGCTCATTGCAGGGCGTCGTGGACCATCCGTGGACGAGCAAGTCGCCCAGGACAGTCGTAAGGTCTATGACCTGCCGGAACATCGGAGATGCCGACGGCCTCCGGAGCCGTGTGCGCAGGTTCGAAGCCTGCCGGGGGCACCGTGAAGCAGGTGCCCAAAGACCCCGTCACCAGCGGAAACGCTGAGGCCGGGGTCTTCGCGTATGTGCAGGCGTAGGCCGCTGGCGCGTTGAACTTCGGGCCCCTTCCATCAGCTCAGTAACCCGTGCGTCCTCACCGGCGTCGCTCGACCCACGCCGGGAGGATGATAGGTAGGATTGGTGGCATGAGCGAGCCCACCGGGAAGTACTCGATCACCATGCCGCGTGACATCGCCGAGGCCGCCAAGGCTCGCAGCGGGCCCTCCGGTCTGTCCGCCTACGTGGCCGCGGCCGTCGCTCGGCAGATCGAGCGGGACAACCTCAACGAGCTGATCGCCGTTGCTGAGGCCGAGCACGGGCCCGTCACGGACGAGGAGGTCCAGTCCCTGCGCGACCAGCTCGCCCAGGCGCGGCGTGAGCAGGCACAGGGCGGGGCGAGCGCGGCGTGACCGGCTCGCCCGCGGTCCCCGGCGGCACTCTCGTCCTCGACAGTGAAGGGCTGGCCAAGGCTGTGCTGCGGGATCGCGCAGTCACCGGCTGGCTCGCCCTGGCCCGCGCCGACGACCTCCGTGTGATCACTTCGGCAGCCACCCTCGTCGAAGTGGTCCGCCCTCGCATCAACCGGCCGGCCTTGGAGTGGACGCTCTCCCGTCTCGTCGTGGAGCCGATCACCGAACCGATCGCCCGCCACGCCGCCGCGCTCCTCGGCGACGCCGGCCTGCACGGTCACAAGTACGCCATCGACGCCATGCTCGCCGCCACCGCCCTCGCTGCGCCCGGGCCGGTCACGATCCTCACCTCCGACCCGGAGGACCTCATCACCCTCTGCGGCAGACGCGCCACCGTCATCAAGATCTGAATCTGACCACGCGCTCATCGAGCGGTCCGTCGACGCCGTGCTCGGTCGGGAGGCCTCACTCGTACAGGGCTTGTCGGAGAGCGTACGCACCGTGCTCGCCGCCCTGTCGGACAAGCTGATGAGGGACGCGCGCCGTCGCACCTCCGGCGACGCCCGCTGAAGCCCGGTTCAGCCGCCGGCCAGCGCGACCAGCTTGATGAAGGTCAGGGTGGGGGACCCGGTCAGGTCCACCGTCTCGTCCAGGGAGTCGAGTTGGCGGTCGTCGGTGAGGATGAAGAAGCCGTTGGTCAGGAAGGTCCGTTCGGAGAGTGCGGGGGTGTCCTGCCCGGACCTGAGGGCTATCAGTTCCCGGACCGTCATTCGGCCGGGGAGGCCGGTCAGCTCCCGCTCGGCCAGGCGCTTGCCCGTCGGCGTCTCGTCCCGGAAGGTGACCGTGGCCATCAGGCGCCTCGTTCCAGTTGGCGGAGGATCGTCTCGTCGGTGATCTCGGTGTCCGCGGCCAGCAGGAACGCCTTGCTCAGGATCAGTGCGAGGCGTTCGTCGTCGAAGGGGAGGAAGACCGTGCGGTCGGCCGGCGCGCGGCGGGCCGGGACGATGCACAGGTAGCGGTCGTCCGGGTCCATCAGGACGTTGGCCGAGAAGAGGTGGATCTTGTACGTGTGCAGATCGCCTCGGACGCGCAGGAAGCGCCCGTCGAGCGTGCAGCGGTCGGCGATCTTCAGGCGGGGCAGGAGTCGTTCCAGTGCGTCGCGGCGGGCCAGAGCCGTCTCCGGCAGTTCGCCGAACGCCGTCCGCTCCCAGTACGCGCGCCGGGCGCCTCCGTCGGTCCAGTCGGGGTCGGTGGCGATCGAGGTCACGCCGACGAAGAGGTCCACGTCGCGCATGGCCTCGCTGAAGACGAGTGGGGGTACGTCCGCGAGCGGGGTCTCGCGCCACGTGCCCTCCAGGCGGCGGTCGAAGCGGACCTGGTCGGTCGTGGCCAGTTCGTCCTCGCCCCTGTACTCGGTCCAGGTGTGGTGGAAGCGGACCCGCCACTCCCCCGCCGCCAGGGTGCGGTCCGCCTCGTCGCCGTCTCCTCCGTCCCAGGGGCCGAGCAGACGGCTGCGCCAGCCCCGGGCGCGGAACAGGGCGAACAACTTGCGGTAGTGGACGAGGTGGCCGGCGAAGCGGTTCGAGTAGACGCCGGTCTGCTCCTCGGCCGGGGTGAGGCGGTAGGTCTCGCGGAACGCCTGCTTGAAGGGCTGCCGTATGCGTCGTTCGGTGAGCAGGTCCCGCCAGGCGCGTACCGCGTCGGGGGTGGAGCGCAGGGGGTGCCAGAGGCGCACGGCGGCGTCGGCGGGGGCTTCGGGGAGCGACTCCGTCGTCTCCGGGAGCAGCGGCTGCCACTCGCCCTGCGTCGTCTCGATCTCCCAGATCAGGCGGCCCACCAGGGTGCGGGCCAAGGGGTGGCCGGCCAGTTCCGTGCGCCACCACGCGTACGGGTGGGCCGTGTCGACCGTGAAGCCGCCTTCCAAGGCCCGCGTCAGAGTGGCCAGTTGGGCGTTCAGGCGTTTCACCAGGTCGCGTAGCTCTTTGACCAGGGCCGCGTGGTCGCGGCGGACCGGGGCCGGGACGGTGCGCAGGGGGCGGCCGTCCTTCTCCCAGGTCAGGGTGGCGGTGTCGGTGACGGTGACGACCGCTTCGTAGTCGCCGGCCGGCCGGCGCAGGGCGCCCGCGTCGTCGAAGTCCGTGCGGGGCAGCCGGAGTGCCACGTCGGTGCGTTCGGCCAGGGCCGCGTCCACCTTCCTGAGCATCTTGTCCAGCTGCTTGGGCACCCCGGCGTGCCGGACGGTCCGGCGGACGGTGCGGATCGCGGTGACCAGTTCGGGGGTCGGGAAGTCCTGGGCGGCGCGGACCACTTCGTACAGGAGGGCCTGGGACGGGAGGGTCTTCGCCGGGGTCGGGGCGAGGGCCGTGCCGGGCAGCAGGCGGTCGAAGAGTGCGGGGAGCCATGGTTCGTCGCGCAGCAGGGCCACCCGTAGGGCCTGGCCGAGTGTGGTGACCTCGCGGTCGGTGAAGGCCTTGTCCGCCCGGTAGGGGATCTCGCCGGCCCGGATGGCGTCGGTGCGGTCGGCGGCCGCTTCCAGCGCGCGGCGGGTGAAGGCGACGTACGCCGGGTTCTCGGCCGATCTGTTCCAGGTGTGGGCGAGCGGTGAGACGAATCTGTGCTCGCGGTCCATCTCGGACAGGGCCGTCTGTTCGGCCAGGGGCAGTGCGGCCAGCACGGCCGTCTCGTCGGCGACGATGGGGCCGACGCCGCGGGAGAGCCGTTCCACGGCCGCGGTCAGTGTTTTGTCCCCGGCGAGGGTCGCGACCGCCAGCAGCGCGTACGGCTGACGGACGACGTCCTTGGCCAGCCACGCGCCGACCAGGGCACGGGCGGGGTCGGACAGGTCGGGCACCGGTCCCGTGCAGTGCCGCAGGGCGTCGAGGCCCAGGGTGAGGTCGGCCCAGCCGTGTTCCTCGCACTCCTCGACGAGCACGTCGAACATGCGGCGGCACGCGGCGGGCGTGTAGCGCGGCTGCCGCTCCCCGGCCGCGGCGCGGACCGCGGCGGCTGCCGCTCGGCTCGGGAGCGGGGCCGAGGTGTCCACCCGGCAGGCCGCGACGAAGAGGCTTCCCAGTTCCTCGTCGGTGACCTGTGCCGGGTCGGGGTGGCCGTGCTCGCCGGTGGGGTCCGGGTCCGTCAGCGCGCGCATCAGGTCCTCGGCGGGGCTCGTCGGGCCCCGCTCTCGATCCCCGGCCGCCGGGGCGTCGTTCAGCATGGCGGGATCATGGCAGAGGGGACTGACAACGCCGTCGGCCGCGGGCGGTGCGTCAGGCCGTGCCGTCCCGCTGCCAGACGCGGGGCCAGTTCCCGGACGGCGGCGGTGGCCCCGCGATGCCCAGGTCGCGGCGTGCGAGGGCGTAGAAGGTGTCACGTGCGGCGCTCATCCGGCGGATCGCGTCCTCCCAGCCGGCGAGGTCGTCCTTCGCGCCGCGGGCGTAGAGCTCGACGTTCCACACGGCTTCGTGCCAGGTGCGGGCCGCCGCTATGGTCTCGGCGTCGCCGACGAGCAGCACGGACTCCCACTCGGCCGCCCGCCGGTCCTCCGCCTCCGCGAGCTGGGTGAGGCCCTGCTCCGGGTCCAGGGGGTCCACGGCGTGCCGGAAGCCCCTCGCCGCCCCCATGCGCTGCGCGATGTTGATCTGGTGCTTCAGGGCGTTGGCGTAGGAGGCGTAGGTGTCCAGTCTCTTCTGGTCCCAGCGTTCCGACCTGGCCCGCCGCCATCTGCTCCGTTCCGTGAGGCTGGACGCCAGGTAGGAGCCGGCCGCCCCCACGACGACACCGGCCAACGCGGGCAGCTGCTCCCACACGGTCGATCCCCCTTGCCTTGTGACGGACGCCGACGGCTGGGGACACAGTGCCGTACTCGGCGCCCTCGGCGACAGGTGGGCACATCCCGCGCCGCTGTCGCCCGACCCGCCGTTGGATACCCCGGGGGGTACCCGTGTTACGGTGGTAATACCCCGGGGGGTAATCGTCCCGTGAAGGAGTAGCCCGATGTTCTTCGTCGACACCCTCGAGCTGGAGGGGCTCGGCAACCGTTCCTACCTGGCCGGTGGCGCGCGGAGCGCGGTCGTGGTGGATCCGCCGCGTGACATCGACCGGGTCCTGGCCGTGGCCGCCCGGCGCGGGGTGCTGATCTCGCACGTCGTGGAGACGCACCTCCACAACGACTACGTCAGCGGCGGTCTGGAGCTGGCCCGGGTGACGGGTGCCGTCTACCTGGTGCCGGCCGGGGCCGACGTGGCGTTCTCACGGGTGGCGGTGGCGGACGGTGACACGGTCGGCGTCGACGCCGGGCTGGAACTGCGGGCGGTGGCCACCCCCGGGCACACCCCGCACCACACCTCGTACGTCCTCGAGGAGGACGGCGTCCCGGTGGCCGCGTTCACCGGGGGTTCGCTGCTGATCGGCACGGTGGGGCGGCCGGATCTGGTGGAGCCGCGGCTGACCGAGGAGCTGGCGCGGGCGCAGCACGCCTCCGCGCACCGGCTGGCCGCCGAGCTGCCGGACGAGACCTCCGTGCTCCCGACGCACGGCTTCGGAAGCTTCTGTTCCTCCGGGCAGGCCGAGGGGGACGCCACCACGATCGGCCGGGAGAAGGCCGTCAACGCCGCGTTGACCGAGGACGTCGAATCCTTCGTGGCCCGGCTGCTGGCCGGGCTGGACGACGTGCCCGCCTACTACGCCCACATGAGCCCGGCCAACGCCGGCGGTCCGGCCCCGGTCGATCTGACCCCGCCGGCCGTCGCCGACGGCGAGGAGATCGCCGCCCGGCTCGCGGCCGGCGAGTGGGTGGTGGACCTGCGCGGCCGCGTGGCTTTCGCCGAGGGGCATGTCGCCGGGTCGTACAACTTCGAGGCGGACGGCAAGCTCGCCACGTATCTGGCCTGGCTGATCCCGTGGGGCAAGCCGGTCACGCTGCTCGCCGAGTCGCCGGAGCAGCTGGCCGCCGCCCAGCGGGAGCTGGTCCGGGTCGGCATCGACCGGCCCGCGAGCGCCGCGACCGGGACGCCCGAGGCATGGGTGCCCGCGGGCGGGCGGCCGGTGTCGTTCCCGCGGTCGACGTTCGCCGGGCTGGCCGAGCGCGGCACGGACGGCGTGGTCGTCCTCGACGTACGGAGGGACTCCGAGCGGGCCGCCGGGCACATAGCGGGGTCCGTGCACCTGCCGGTGCACGAGCTGCGCGAGCGGCTGGGCGAGGTGCCGGCGGGCACCGTGTGGGTGCACTGCGCGGGCGGCATGCGGGCCGCGATCGCCGCGTCGATGCTGCACGCCGCGGGGCGGGACGTGGTGGCGGTGGACGACGGGTTCGACGCCGCCGTTGCCGCCGGGCTGACGGTGACCGGTGGCTCGGGCGACCCGAACCGCACCGGCCGCTGAGCATGACCGCTCTGATCGCCGCGCTCGTCGCCGGTGCCGTCGTCGGCCTGGCCCTCGGAGGTCTCGGCGGGGGCGGCAGCGTCCTCGCCGTGCCCGCCCTGATCTACCTGCTCCACTTCGACCCGGCCGACGCGACGACCGCGGCCCTCGTCATCGTCACCCTCACCTCCGTCACCGCGCTGAGCGGCCACGCCCGGGACGGCAACGTCGCCTGGCGCACCGGGCTCCTGTTCGCCGCCGCGGGTGTCGTGCCCGCGATGCTCGCGGGGTCGGTGGCCGACCGGGTGCCCGCGCCCGTGCTGGTCGTGGCGTTCTCGGCCGTCGCCGCGCTGGCCGCGTGGCGGATGCTGCGGCCCGCTGACGCCGGCCCGGCCGCACTCCCCGTCCGCCCCGCGCGGGCCGGTGGCGTCGGTGCCGGGCTCGGCGCGGTGACCGGGTTCCTGGGGGTGGGCGGCGGCTTCCTCGCCGTTCCGGCGCTGGTGGGCGTGCTGGGGCTGGCCATGCGCCGGGCCGTCGGCACGAGCCTCCTCGTCATCACGGTCAACTCCCTGGCCGCGCTCGGCGCACGGGCGGGCACCGGGACGCACCTCGACTGGGCCGTCGTCGGGCCCTTCACCGCGGCCGCGGTGCTCGGCGCCTGGGACGGCAAACGCCTGGCGGCGAAGGTCCGGGGCAGGACACTGCAGACCCTCTTCGCCTACGCCCTCCTCGCGGTGGCGCTCTTCATGCTCGCCGACGCGCTCGTCCCGTGAGCCACCGCCGCACCGCCGACGGCCGACGGCCGACGGCCACCGACAGTCCGAACGTCCGAACGTCCACGGAAAGGATCTCCCCATGCCCACCCCCGCCACCCTCGACCCCCGTCAGGCGCACTCCCGCCTGCACGAACTGACCGTCATCGACGTCCGCACCCCCGGCGAGTACGCCGGCGGTCACCTGCCCGGCGCGCTCAACGTGCCCCTGGACCAGCTCCGGCGTGCCCTGCCCGCCGTCCGTGACGCCGCCCGGCGCGGGGACGTGCTCGTCGTCTGCGCCTCCGGCAACCGCTCCGCGAACGCGTGCCGCGTCCTCGCCGAGCACGGCGTCGACGCCGCGACCCTCGTCGGAGGCACCGGGGCCTGGGCCGCGCAGGGGCACGAGCTCGCCCGGCCGGAGGGGCCCGCGAAGGCCGGCTGGGGCATGGAACGGCAGGTCCGTCTCACCGCCGGGCTCCTCGTCCTGCTGGGCCTCCTGCTCGGCCTGCTGGTGCACCCGGCCTTCCAGCTGCTGTCGGCCGGCATCGCGGGCGGGCTGGTCTTCTCCGCCCTCACCGACACGTGCGGCATGGCGGCCGTGCTCGGCAGGCTGCCGCACAACCGGCCCCGCCACTCCGACCTCGACGCCACGCTCGCCCGGCTGCGCGGCCGGTGAACGACCTCCCTGCCCGGTGACGGCGCGCCGGGCCCACCGGGCAGGGATGTCGCTCCCTCCAGGGGTTCACCCGCCTGCGGGCACCATGCCGCTCACGCTCGGTTCCGGCCGGGCCGGGTCCGGGGTGCCGGGCAGGGACAGCACCGAGGTCAGCACCTGGCGCAGCATCGCCGCGGGGTCGGGGGCCGGACCGGGGGCCCGCCAGGCCACGAAGCCGTCCGGGCGCACCAGGACCGCGCCGCCGCGCGTGACGCCGTGCGCCTTCGCCCAGTCGGTGTCGTCGTCCTCGGGCAGCAGTTCGGCGTCCGGGGACTTGCCCACCCGGTACGGCGTCAGCGGGACCTTCATCTCGTGGGCCAGCCGGGTGCCCGCCTCGTGCCAGCCGCTCGGCTCCGTCGCGTCGCTGAGCAGCACGAGGGTGCGTTCGTAGAGGTCGAGGGTGGAGACGCGGGCGTCGCCGCGGAGCAGCCACAGGTGCGGGGCCCTGCTGCCGGGTTCGCCGGTGAGTGAGAGCGCGTCCGGGACCACCGGTGTCGCCGGGTCGGCGCCGACGACCGCGCCCTGGGGGTAGCGGTAGCCGAGGGCGACGTTGAGGATGCCGCGCTGCGGACCGCCGCCGCCTCCGGCCGCCGGGGGCGGGGCGAAGCCGGGGTGGCTGTGCTCGGCGGAGCGGGCGGCGGCGCGGGCGCTGGTGGCCTCGGCGACCGGGCGGCGTTCGGCGTCGTAGGTGTCGAGGAGGCCGTCGCCGGCCCAGCCGTCGAGGACGGCGGCCAGTTTCCAGGCGAGGTTGTGGGCGTCCTGGATGCCGGTGTTGGAGCCGAAGGCGCCGGTGGGGGACATCTCGTGGGCCGAGTCGCCGGCCAGCAGGACGCGGCCCGACCGGTAGCTGCGGGCGACGCGCTGGGCGGCGTGCCAGGGGGCCCTGCCGGTGATCTCGACGTCGAGGTCCGGGTCGCCGACCGCGCGGCGGATGTGGTCGGCGCAGCGCTCGTCGGTGAAGTCCTCGAGCGTCTCGCCTGTCTCCGGGTGCCAGGGGGCGTGGAAGACCCAGTCCACGCGGTTGTCCACGGGGAGCAGCGCGCCGTCCGCGTCCGGGGTCGTGAGGTAGCAGACGATGAAGCGGCGGTCGCCCACGACGTCGGCGAGCCGGCGGGAGCGGAAGGTGATGCTGATGTTGTGGAAGAGGTCGCCTGGGCCGCTCTGGCCGATGCCGAGCCGCTCGCGGACGGGGCTGCGGGGGCCGTCGGCGGCGACCAGGTAGTCGGCGCGGATCGTGGTCCGCTCGCCGGTCCCGCGGTTCTCGACGATCGCCGTGACGCCCTCGGCGTCCGCCTCGAACGAGCGCAGCTCGGTGCCGAAGCGGATCTCGCCGCCGAGTGCGCGGGCGTGGGCGAGGAGTTGCGGCTCGAGGTCGTTCTGGCTGCACAGGCACCACCCGCTGGGGCTGAACCGGGCCAGTCCGTTGCCGGGGTCGATCTGCTTGAACAGCCACTCCCCCGCGTCGCCGACCAGCGTCGGCGTCTGGAGGATGCCGTGGTTGCCGGCCAGCGTGGCGGCGGCCCGCCGGATGTCCGGCTCGGTGCCCGACACGCGGAAGAGCTCCATCGTGCGGACGTTGTTGCCGCGTCCCCGGGGGTGGATGGAGGTGCCGGCGTGGCGTTCCACCAGGGTGTGCCGGACGCCGAGCCGGCCCAGGAAGACCGAGGCCGACAGGCCGACCAGGGAGCCTCCGACGATCAGCACCGGGACGCGGTGGATCCCGGGTCCCGATCGATCGGCTCTTTCGTTCATCGCTCGTCCTCCAGTGCGTCGGGCCGTGGTCGGGCCGTCGTCGAGTGGCAGGTCCCGTGACATGCAGGGGCCGGGGCTTCATGCATGCCCCGTGACGCCCGCGGCGGCTCAGGCTTCACCCGCTTAACCCGTCTGGTTCGCGGTGCCCGCGGGCCGGGCACACGATCGTGCTTGTGCGACCGGCGTTCCCCGCCGCACACGGCGCGCGCAGCGACGGTCGTACTGCCCCAGTCCACGAGGAAGTTCCCCCGAGAAGAGGTGGGCCGGATGACGGTCTCTCCCGTCGTGTCGTCGGATACCGGATCGACGGATGCCGCAGCCATGGGTGCCGGGGCGACGGCCGCCGTGTCCGCGGACGCGGGCGGCGTCTCGATATCCGCCTTCGACGGCTCCCGCGTGCGGGTCGTGCTGATGCTGGACATCCACGACGGCATGCAGCAGGAGTTCCTCGAGGCCTACGAGCGCATCCGCCACCGGGTCGCGGCGGTGCCCGGACACGTCAGCGACCAGCTGTGCCAGTCCCTGGAGAACCCGACGCAGTGGCTGCTCACCAGTGAGTGGGAGAGCGCGGCGCCCTTCCTGGCCTGGGTCAACAGCGACGAGCACCTGGCGACCGTCGAGCCCTTGCAGGACTGCGTCCGCGACACGCGCTCCCTGCGCTACAGCGTGCTGCGGGAGACGCTCGCCGACGGCACCGAGCCGTCCGCCGCCACCGGTGAGGCGCTGCGGGCCGCTCCCCGGGTGGGGGGCAACGTCGTCCGGCACGCGCTGACCTTCACCGTGCGGCCGGGCAGCGAGGCCAAGGTCGCCGAGCTGCTCTCCAATTACGCCTCCCCGGAGGCCCAGGTCGACGAGGCCACCCGGCTGCTGCGGACCTCGCTCTTCATGCACGGCAACCGGATCGTGCGGGCCGTGGAGGTGCGGGGCGATCTCCAGGCGGCGCTGCGCCACGTCGCCCGGCAGCCCGGGGTGCGGGCGGTCGAGGAGGCCCTCGATCCGTACCTGGAGCAGGACCGCGACCTGAACGACCCGCACTCCGCACGCCGGTTCTTCACGCTGGCCGCGATGCCGGCCGTGCACCACGTGGCGTCCGCGACGGGGGCCGAGGCGCGCCCGCAGCGGTGTGCGCTGCTGTATCCGGTCCGCGAGGGCGCGGGTCCGGAACTCGCCCGGCTGCTGGCCCGGCAGGACGCGTCCGCCGTGTACACGCCGGACGGCCCGGTCCTCGCCGCCACCGTCTTCCACCGCGACGACCTCGTCGTACGGCTGGTCGACGTGGCCGGTGACCCGGACGAGGCGCCCGCGTTCGTCCTGGGACTGCAGGACCGTGCCGGGTCCGCCGACGCGGCCGGTGCCGCGGTGGCCGAGCGGCTGCTGGACCTCGCCTCCGTCGGCATCGACGGGCCGCTGACGGACGCCGGCACGCTGTCGCGGCTGCTCGCGCGGGCCCGTATGACGCCGCTGACCGACCGGCGTTCGCTCCCCTCCTGACCCGCCGGTGCGCACCGTCCCGCCGGGCCGGTGCGCACCGTCCTCCTCCACCGCCTTCGTCCTTCCGGAGTGACCGACATGACAGATCAGCAGGTACGCATCGTCTCCCTCGGCGACATCGCGCCGAACACGCGTCGCGGCGGGGACCTCCGCGCCCTTCTCACGCCCACCACCGCCGGGTCGACCAGCGGGTTCATGGGCGTGGCCATCGTGCAGCCCGGCGAGCGCATCGCCGAGCACTACCACCCGTACTCCGAGGAGTTCGTGTACGTCACCGACGGCACCCTCGAGGTGGACCTGGACGGGGCGCCGCACTCGCTCTCCGTCGGGCAGGGGGTGCTGATCCCGCAGAACGTGCGCCACCGCTTCCGCAACGTGGGGGGCGTGGAGGCGCGGATCGTGTTCCACCTGGGGCCGCTGGCCCCTCGGCCGGAGCTCGGTCACGTCGACACCGAGGACGCGCAGGGCAACGCCCTGCCGCACGAGGGCCACGCGGGGTGCGCCGGGCACGAGCGTCCCGCCGCGGCGGCCGAGGCGGTGTCATGACGCGGCGACGGGTCGCCGTCACGGGCATAGGCGTCGTCGCCCCCGGCGGGATCGGCGTGCCCCAGTTCTGGAGCCTGCTGTCCGACGGCCGTACGGCGACGCGGCGCATCTCCCTGTTCGATCCGGCCGGTCTGCGGTCGCAGATCGCCGCCGAGTGCGACTTCGACGGCACCGCGCTCGGCCTCGGCCTCGCCACCGTGCAGCGGTGCGACCGGTACGTGCAGTTCGCGCTGGTCGCAGCCGCCGAGGCGGTGCGCGACGCGGAGCTCGACCTCGGCCGGCTGGACCCGTGGCGGGCCGGTGCCACGCTGGGCACCGCCGTCGGCGGCACGACCCGCCTTGAGCACGACTACGTCCTGGTCAGCGAGCGCGGCTCGCGCTGGGACGTGGACGACCGGCGGGCCGAGCCGCATCTGGAGCGGGCCTTCACCCCGGCCACCCTCTCATCGGCCGTCGCCGAGGAGTTCGGGGTGCACGGGCCGGTCCAGACCGTCTCCACCGGGTGCACCTCCGGTCTGGACGCCGTCGGGTACGCCTACCACGCCATCGCCGAGGGCCGGGTCGACATGTGCCTGGCGGGGGCGGCGGACTCGCCGATCTCGCCGATCACGATGGCCTGCTTCGACGCCATCAAGGCGACCTCGCCGAACAACGACGACCCGGAGCACGCGTCGCGGCCCTTCGACGCCGACCGCAACGGTTTCGTCATGGGCGAGGGCGCGGCGGTGCTGGTCCTGGAGGACCTGGAGCACGCCCGGGCCCGCGGCGCGGACGTGTACTGCGAGATCTCGGGCTACGCGACCTTCGGCAACGCCTACCACATGACCGGGCTCACCAAGGAGGGCCTGGAGATGGCGCGGGCCATCGACACCGCGCTGGACATGGCCGGGGTGGACCCCTCCGCCGTCGACTACGTCAACGCGCACGGCTCCGGCACCCAGCAGAACGACCGGCACGAGACCGCCGCCGTCAAACGGTCGCTGGGCGAGCACGCGTACCGGACGCCGATGAGCTCGATCAAGTCCATGGTGGGCCACTCGCTCGGCGCGATCGGCTCCATAGAGCTGGCCGCGTGCGTGCTGGCGATGCACCACCAGGTGGTGCCGCCGACGGCCAACTACACCACCCCCGACCCCGAGTGCGACCTGGACTACGTGCCGCGCGAGGCGCGGGAGCGTGCGCTTCGGCACGTGCTGTCGGTGGGCAGCGGCTTCGGCGGCTTCCAGTCCGCCGTCGTACTCAGCGGTTCCGGTTCTGGTTCTGGTTCCGGCTTGGAAGGAGGGCCGCGATGAGCGGACGACAACGGCCCCGGCGGGCGGTCGTCACCGGCCTCGGTGTGGTGTCCCCGCACGGCATCGGGGCGGAGGCCCACTGGAAGGCGGTCGCGGACGGCACCAGCAGTCTCGGGCCCGTCACCCGGGAGGGCTGCGAGAAGCTGCCGCTGCGGGTGGCGGGCGAGGTGCGCGGTTTCGACCCGTCGGATCTGATCGAGGAGCGCTTCCTCGTCCAGACCGACCGGTTCACGCACTTCGCGATGACCGCCGCGCAGCTCGCGCTCACCGACGCCCGGTTCGGCCGGGCCGACGTGGAGTCGCCGTACTCGGTGGGCGTGGTCACCGCGGCGGGCTCGGGCGGCGGCGAGTTCGGGCAGCGGGAGCTGCAGAACCTGTGGGGCCAGGGCTCGCGGTACGTCGGCCCGTACCAGTCGATCGCCTGGTTCTACGCGGCCAGCACCGGCCAGATCTCCATCAGCAACGACTTCAAGGGCCCGTGCGGTGTCGTCGCCGCCGACGAGGCGGGCGGCCTGGACGCCCTGGCGCACGCGGCGCTGGCCGTGCGGGGCGGTACGGACACGGTGGTGTGCGGCGCGACGGAGGCGCCGCTCGCCCCGTACTCGATCGTCTGCCAGCTCGGCTACCCCGAGCTGAGCCGGGCCACCGAGGCCGACCGCGCCTACCGTCCGTTCACGCAGGCGGCCTGCGGTTTCGCGCCGGCCGAGGGCGGGGCGGTGCTGCTGCTGGAGGAGGAGGGCGCGGCGCGCGAGCGCGGGGCCGACACGCGGGCCACGGTGGCGGGGCACGCGGCCACCTTCACCGGCGCCTCCCGCTGGGAGGAGTCGCGGGCCGGGCTGGCGCGGGCCATCGAGGGCGCGCTGGCGGAGGCCGGCTGCCGGCCCGAGGAGGTGGACGTGGTGTTCGCGGACGCCCTCGGGGTGCCGGAGGCGGACCGGGCCGAGGCCCTCGCGCTCGCCGACGCCCTCGGGCCGCACGCCCGCCGGGTGCCGGTCACGGCGCCCAAGACCGGGACCGGGCGGGCGTACTGCGCGGCGCCGGTGCTGGACGTGGCGACCGCGGTGCTGGCCATGGAGCACGGGCTGATCCCGCCCACCCCGAACGTGTACGACGTCTGCCACGACCTGGACCTGGTGGCCGGCCGGGCCCGTCCCGTCGAGCAGCGCACCGCCCTGGTCCTCGGCCGGGGGCTCATGGGCTCCAACTCCGCGCTGGTCCTGCGCCAGGGCGCGCCCACCACCTGAGCACCGGGCGGACCCGTCCCCCTCCGTCCCGAGCCATCACCATCCCGAGCGGGCGCCGCCTCCCGGCGGGCGCCGATCCGAGTGAAGGAGCACCTCCGCATGACCGACCAAGTGGACTACCAGGTGACCGTCGAGGAACTGTCGGCGCTCATGAAGCGCACCGCCGGTGTGCACGTCGACCCGGTCACCCTCCAGCAGCAGGCCGACGCCGGTTTCGACACGTTCGGCCTGGACTCCCTCGGCCTGCTGGGCATCGTGGCCGAGCTGGAGAAGCGGTACGGGCTGGGCCTGCCGGAGCAGGCCGAGCGCTGCAAGACGCCCGCGGATTTCCTCGCGCTGGTCAACGGCGCACTGCAGACGGGAGTGTGACATGGCAGGGCACACCGACAACGAGATCACCATCGCCGCGCCGATGCCGCTGGTCTGGGACATGACCAACGACATCGAGAACTGGCCCAGGCTGTTCAGCGAGTACGCGTCCGTGGACGTCCTGGAGCGGGACGGCGACCGGGTGACGTTCCGGCTCACCATGCACCCCGACGAGGAGGGGCGGGTGTGGAGCTGGGTGTCCGAGCGCGTCGCCGACCCGGTGACCCGCACCGTGCGCGCCCACCGGGTGGAGACCGGTCCCTTCCAGTACATGAACATCGTCTGGGAGTACACCGAGACCGCCGAGGGGACCCGGATGCGCTGGGTCCAGGACTTCGCGATGAAGCCGGAGGCGCCCGTCGACGACGCGGGGATGACGGACAACATCAACCGCAACTCCCGTACGCAGATGGCGCTGATCCGGGACCGGATCGAGCAGGCCGCGGGCGAGCGGCGGACGGCCGCCGCGGTCGCCGACTGACCCCGCCGAGCCGGCCGGGACCGCCGGGCCGGCAGACACCGACGAAGGGCACCTCCCCATGCACCACACCCTGATCGTCGCCCGGATGGCACCGGGCGCGGCACCGGACATCGCGAAGGTGTTCGCCGAGTCCGACCGCGGCGAGCTGCCCCATCTGGTGGGCGTCAACCGGCGCAGTCTCTTCGAGTTCGGCGACGGTGTGTACCTGCACCTCATCGAGAGCGACGAGGACCCGGCCCCGGCCATCGGCCGGCTGACCGGTCACCCGGAGTTCCGCCAGGTCAGCGAGCGGCTGGAGCCGTACGTGTCGGCGTACGACCCGGCGACGTGGCGCAGTCCCAAGGACGCCATGGCGCGTTGCTTCTACACCTGGGACCGGAGCACCGCCGGCTGACCCCGGTCCGCAGCGGCAGCGTCGGGGCCGCCCGCCCGGTGCGGGCGGCCCCGACGCGTGTGCCGGCCGCGGCCTCGCGGAGCGGGCCCGCGCGGACCTCCGAGGGCGGGCAAGGGTTGCGCTTCAGGCACCAACTCCCGCGTGAGAAGCACCACGTGACGTCCTGTGAGGTTTTCGCACACACATCCGCTTTGATCTTCGTGGCACAGCAGCGCACCGAAGAGAGGACGCACGTCGTGGGCCGATCCACCGCCCGCCAGCCCCAGCGAAGACCGGCGTCGGGGGGTGCGGGGCCGAGGTCCCGCGCCCGCGCGCGGCGTCGGCGGCGGCGTCCGGTCCGCGCGGCCCTTGCCGGTGTCGCCTTCGGCGCCGTGCTCCTCGGCGCCGGCGCGGCGGTGGCCTACTGGCGCGAGGGGCGGCCCGTGGTGACGGACGACCAGGCCCGCGACGTGGCCGACGCGCTGGACGCCACCGAGCCGCCGGCCGCTCCGGGCGCCGCGAGCGCACCGCCGTCCGCGGCCCAGAGCGGCAGCGCCTCCGCGTCCCCTTCCCCGTCGCCGTCCCCCGAGGTCTCCCCGTCCCCTTCCGTCATCGCCGTCCCCGCGACCGGGCCCGGCACCTTCATCACGGCACGGGCCGACGGCACGACCGTGGGCACCGGGAGCCGCGTCCGGCGCTACAAGGTGCTCGTCGAGGAGGGCATCGACATCCGGCCGAGCGAGGCGGCGGCCGAGATATCCGCCGTGCTCGCCGACCGCCGCGGCTGGACCCGGGACGGCACGAACTCCTTCCGGCTCGTCAGCTCGGGCTCGTACGACTTCGTGGTGAAGATCGCCACGCCCGGCACCGTCGACGAGATCTGCGGCGCCGCGGGCCTGCTGACGCGGGGCGAGGTGAACTGCAGCGTCGGCACGGACGTCGTGGTCAACCTCAAGCGCTGGGTGCTCGGTTCCCCGGAGTTCGACGGCCCGCTCGGCGACTACCGGGCGCTGATCGTCAACCACGAGGTCGGCCACCGCATCGGTCACGGCCACGAGACCTGCCCCGGTCCCGGCCGGCCCGCGCCCGCGATGATGCAGCAGATCAAGGGGCTCAAGGGCTGCGTCGCCAACGCCTGGCCCTACGACCGCGACGGCGGCTACCTGGGCGGGCCCTCGGTCCCCTGACCCCGGCGAGCCCCGACGGCGGACGGTTCGCCGGACGGCGGGCGGGTCGGCGGGTGATGATCGTTCCATGACCACCACATCCTCCTTCGACCCGCACGCCCTGCTCGCGGCGAGCCGGCTCGGCGTGCTCGCGACGATCAAGGCGGACGGCCGCCCGCAGCTGTCTCCCGTCCTCCCGTCCTACGACCCCGGGGCCGGCGTCATCCGCGTCTCGACCCGCGAGGGTCTCGCCAAGACGGCCAACCTGCGCCGGGACCCGCGCGCCTCGCTGGAGGTGACCGCCCCCGACGGCAGGTCCTGGGCCACCGCCGAGGGCACGGCGACCCTGACCGGGCCTGGCACCGACCCGTACGGCCCCGAGGTCGAGGCGCTCGTGGAGTACTACCGCGCGGCCGCCGGGGAGCACCCGGACTGGGACGAGTACCGGGCGGTCATGGTCTCCGAACGCCGGGTGCTGGTCACGATCGGTGTCGACCGGGTGTACGGGGCGGACATCGGCTGAGCGGGACGGGCCGCACGGCGGGCCGGGCCGAAATCAGTGCCGGAGCGGTGATCGATCCGGCCGCCGTTTGCGTACCTCCTGGCGTACGAGTCCCCCGCGTGCCCTGGAGGCATCATGCGGCTGTCCCGCAGCCGGATCGGCGTGGTCGTCCTGTTCGGTGTGATGACCCTGACCCTCACCGCGCTGGCCTTCCCGGCGCTGCTCGGCCTGGAGAAGCCCGACGGCGGTCAGGACCGTGTCGTCGCGAGTACGAAGTACGGGCCGCTCACCGAGGCCGACCGCGACTTCGTCGTCAAGGTCCGGGCCGCCGGCCTGTGGGAGTACCCATTGGGTGAGATGGCCATGCGGCGCGGCACGACCCCGGCGATGCGGACGGCCGGCGAGCACCTGGTCGTCGGGCACGCCGGCCTCGACGCGATGTGCCGCGAGATCGCGCCCGAACTCGGCATCACCCTGCCCAACAAGGCATCCCCGCAGCAGCAGGGCTTCGTGACGACCGTCGACGCCAAGAGCGGCAAGGAGTTCGACTCCACGGCGGTCAACATCATGCGCGTGACCCACGGCCAGATCTTCCCGGCCATCGCCAAGATCCGGGCCAGCACCAAGAACACCCTGGTGCGGCAGCTGGCCGACCTGGCCAACGACACCGTGCTGGACCACATCACGGTGCTGGAGAAGACCGGGCTGGTCGAGTACGACGACGTCACCTTCAAGCAGACCGGCCCGGCGAAGCTCCCCAAGGAGAAGGTCACCCCGCCCCCGCCGCAGCCCGGCGAGCAGGTGCTCGTGCTCAAGCCGCGGCCCGACCTGGACGTGAACACGGCCGCGCCGACCCCGACGCCGGCCCAGACCGCGTCGCCGGCGGCCCCCTGACCGCGCGCCGCCGACGCGTCGCGGGGGCGGCGGGACGTCAGGCGCCGGGGGGCGTCGCGACGTCCGCCGCCCAGCCCAGCGGATGCGGCTCGGAGCCGTCCGGCGCCGGGACCGGTGGCTCGCCCCCGGCCTCGCTGAAGGCGGTGAGCGCCTCGACGAGCGCCGCCCGCTGCCGGGGCGCGAGCCGCTCGACGACGGCGGCGACCTCCGCGCGGCGCCGCGCGGTGACGTGCTCCACCGTGCACCGGCCCTCGTCGGTGAGCCGCAGCAGGGTCTCGCGGCGGCTGGCCGGGTTGGTCTGCCGGTCGGCCAGGCCGGCCGCGATCAGCCGGTCGACCATGCGCATCGCCGTCGACGGCGCCACCCCGAGCAGCTCGGCCAGGGTGACCAGCTTGGTGGCGCCCCGTGTGGAGAGCACCACCAGCATCCGGAACTGCGGGAGCGTCACCCGCTCCTCCACCTCGGCGAGCGACCGGGCGGTGACCGCCACCAGCACCCTCGACGCGGCCAGCACGGCGCGGGTGACCGCGTCGACGTCGTCCAGGGGCCCCACGGGCGTCTCACGCTCCGGCATGCCTCCTTTCTACCGTGCGCGCGTGCCCGCTCCCCACGCGCTGCCGGAACTGCCCCTGCCGCAAACCTTTAGACTGTGCAAAGGTGGAGGGGAAGGCGGTTCTCGTGCCGGGCCCGTGCCGGTCGCCCGCGAGAGCCGAGACCCCTACCCCCGGAGGGCGACCATGGCGCGCACCGACACCGCACCGCACCGGCCCCGGCCGCCCGCCGGATGGCGGCGCACCGCCGCCCGGTTGCCGGTCCTCCTCTTCCGCGTGGGCCTCGGACCGCTCTTCGGCAAGCGGCTGCTCCTGCTCCATCACACCGGCCGGATCAGCGGCCTGGACCGTCAGGTGGTGCTGGAAGTGGTGTCTCACGATCCGCGGGAGCCGGTATGGACCATCGCCTCGGGCTTCGGCCCGAAGGCCGACTGGTACCGGAACCTGCGGCGGCGGCCCAAGACGGTCATCCAGTTCGGCAACCGCCACCACGCCGTCACCGCGCACTTCCTGCCGGCCGAGGACGGCGCGGCGATCATGGCCGAGTACGCGCGACGGCACCCGGGAACGGCCCGGCGCCTGTGCGCGTTCATGGGGCTCGCGGTGGACGGCGGCGAGGCGTCGTACCGGGAGGCGGGGCGGGCCATTCCCTTCGTACGGCTCGTCGCGGCCGAGGGGAGCGGCCGCCGGGCGTGAGGGCGGGGCGACGGGGCCGGTCGCCGGGCCGGGGGCGCGGGATCAGGCGCTGCGTCTGCGGGACGCCGTCTTCTTCGCGGTGCTCTTCCCGGTGCTCTTCGCCGTGCTCTTCGCGGCGGTGTCCTTGGCCGTGGCCTTCTTCGCCGTGGTCCTGGCCGCCGTCTTCTTCGCGGACCGGGCCGCCGTCGACTTCTTCGGGGCGGCGGACGTCTTCTTCGCCGCCGTCTTCCTCGCCGCCGTCGACGTGGACTTCTTGCCGCCCGTCTCCTTCGGCGTGCGGGGCGCCGCCGTCTTGCGCAGCGTCCTGACCTCGGCCGCCTCCCCCTCCTCGCCCCGGGACTCGCGCGCCGCCCGCACGCTGTTCTCCAGGGCGGCCATGAGGTCCAGCACCTTGCCGGACCGCGCCGGCTCCGGGCTCTCCGGGGGCGCCTCGCCGGCGGCCTTCGCGGCGATGACCTCCTCCAGGGCCTCGCGGTACTCGTCGTGCAGGTCCGCCAGGTCGATCTCGCCGAGCGTGTCCATCAGGGCGTCCGCGAGGTCCAGCTCCTGGTCGCGGACGGTGACGTCGGTGTCCGGGGCGACGCCCTCGGGGGCGCGCACCTCGTCCGGCCACAGCAGGCCGTGCATCGCGATGGCGTCGCCGACGACCCGCAGCATGCCCAGGCGCTCCCGGCCGCGCAGCGCGTACTTGGCGATGGCGACCCGGTTGCTGCGCTTGAGCGCCTCGCGCAGCAGGGTGTACGGCTTGGCGGCGGGGGCGCCGCTCGCCGCGAGGTAGTACGCGGCGTCCATCTGGAGCGGGTCGATGCGCTCCTCGGGCACGAAGGCCACGATCTCGATGGTCCGCGCCGTCGGGATCGGCAGGTGGGACAGGTCGTCCTCGGTGATCGGGATCATCGTGCCGTCCGCGTCCTCGTAGGCCTTGCCGATCTCGCCCTGGGTGACCTCGCGGTCCTCCAGCTCGCAGACCTTGCGGTACCGGATCCGGCCGCCGTCCTCGGTGTGGATCTGGCGGAAGGAGATCGCGTGGCTCTCGGTCGCGTTCACCAGCTTGATCGGGATGCTGACCAGGCCGAAGGAGATGGCGCCGTTCCAGATGGATCGCACGTGCAGCACCCTTCCGCTCACTTGCCCCACTGGGTGGTTTGTCCGTGTTTCGTGAGATTCTCATCGTATGGCGCCTATCACGGAGGTGGAGGGGCGGCGGGTGGCCCTCAGCAACCTGGAGAAGGTGCTGTATCCGGCGACCGGCCTCACCAAGGGCGAGCTGCTGCACTACTACGCGACGACCGCCGAGGTGCTGCTGCCGCACCTGCGGGACCGTCCGGTGTCCTTCCTGCGCTACCCGGACGGCCCGGACGGACAGCTCTTCTTCACCAAGAACGTGCCGCCGGGTACGCCCGACTGGGTCACCACCGCCGAGGTGCTCCGTTCGGAGGGGCCGGCCCGGATGGTGCTGGTGCAGGACCTGGCGAGCCTGATGTGGGCGGCGAACCTGGTGACCGAGTTCCACACGCACCAGTGGACGGTGGCCGGTCCCGGTGAGGCCGACCGGCTGGTGTTCGACCTCGACCCCGGGCCGCCGGCGACCGTGGTGCAGTGCTGCGAGGTCGCGCTGTGGCTGCGGGACCGGCTGGCGGCGGACGGGATCGAGGCGTACGCGAAGACGTCCGGCGCGAAGGGGCTGCATCTGCTGGCCGCGGTGCGCGGGTCGTCGTCGGAGCGGGTGTCGGAGTACGCGAAGGCGCTGGCCGTGGAGGCGGAGCAGGCCCTGCCGCGGCTGGTGGTGCACCGGATGACGCGCAGCCTGCGGCCCGGAAAGGTGTTCGTGGACTGGAGCCAGAACGCCGCCCGCAAGACGACCGCCGCGCCCTACACGCTGCGGGCCCGCACCGAACCGGCCGTCTCCACGCCGGTGACGTGGGAGGAGGTGGCCGGGTGCCGGCGGGCGGAGCGGCTGGTGTTCCGGGCGGAGGACATCGGGCCGCGGCTGCGCGACCACGGCGACCTGCTGGCTCCGCTGTTCGACCGGCGCCGGGCGGCGGAGCTGCCCTGACCTCGCGTGCCCCGCCCAGCGCGGGCACCGGCCTCGGACCTTCCGCGCCGCCCGGAGCTCCCGTACCGGTGCGGGGCTCTCAGACCCGCGTCCACACCGTGCGGTCCCGGGCCAGCGCGTGCAGCGCCTCCACGTCCGCCGGTTTGAGCACGCCGCCCCAGCGGGCCAGGCCGGGCAGTTCCCCGGCCGCGAGGACGCGGACCTCGCGCGGCGCGACCGTGACGTCCACGTCCGCGGCGCCGACCGGGACCAGGACGGGACGGACCTCGGCGGTCAGGGCGCAGCAGGCGCGGCGGGCGTCGGCGCGGACCCGGTCCAGCAGGGGCACCGGCGCGCGGCGGCCCAGCGCGACCAGCGGATCGTCGACCCGGACCCGCTGTCCGCGGGCCGGCAGCACATGGACGGCGAAGACGCCGCCGGGCCCGATCACCAGGTGGTGGATGCGGTCGCCGCCGGGCAGCGGGACGGAGTGCAGGGTGTGCCGGCCGGCGCCGTCGAGCCGGTCGAGGGACCGCCCGGTCAGCTCCTCGGCCGCCAGCGCCCGGCGGCGCGGGTCGCGGCGCAGCCGGTGCGCCGGGCCGGGGTCGCGGTCCAGGGCCACCAGGAGGGCCTCGCCGGGCCGGTTGGGCGCGAGGTCGTCGTCCGGGTGGAGGGAGAGCCGGGCCAGCTCGGCGGGGGTGGGGACCGGGGGCGGGCCGACGGTGACGGGGCCGGTGAGGAAGGGCCCGAGGACGTCGAGCACCTCGGCCTCCCGCTCGGCGTTCAGCAGGCTGACCCGGGCCGTCTCCCGGTCGTACCAGGCGAGGTCGGCGCCGTCCGCGCGGCAGACGTAGAGCCGCTCCCGGCCGTGCAGCCGGGCCGGTATGACGCGCAGTCCGCTCATGCACCATCACCCCACGACCATGGGACCAGGAGGGTGCCCCGGCGGCAAGACCGGGGCTACCGTGAGAACCGGAGCGGAGAGGTCCTCGGGCGGGATGGGGAGGCGCTTTGCGTACCCGTGGCAAGGGATCCGACGTACCGGCCCCGGCCAGGCCGTGGGACGAGATCGTGCCCGGCCTGTGGATGGGCGGGCACGAGTTCAGGCCGCCGGGCGGAGTGCCGGAGTCCGCCGTGGTGCGGGACGAGTTCGACCTCGTGCAGACCCTGCTCAGGCTGCCCGGGCACGGCCCGGACCCGGGTGTCGAGCACCAGGTGTGGCCGATCCCCGACGGGCCGCTGGACGGGACGCAGCTCGCCGGGGTGATCCGGCTGGCCGAGGCGGCGGGCGAGGCGCTGGACGAGGGACGCAGGGTCCTCGTCCGCTGCTACCACGGCTACAACCGCTCCGGGCTCGTGATCGCGCACGTGCTGATGCATCGGGGGCGCGGCGCCGACGAGGCGATGCGGCTGATCCGCGCCCGCCGTTCGCCGTGGGCGCTGCACAACGAGCTGTTCGCGGAGTACCTGCGGGCCGGTCTGGTGACCGCACGGCTGCTCGAGGAACTGGCCGAGTAGCCCGGCGCGCGGCCGGACAGGCAAAATGGACTCCCGTCCGAACGAGGGTGCGGGGCCACCGACGATCGCCGGCTCGGCGATCACCGAACTCCAGGAGAGCCGTGCTCCCCAGCCGCCGTGGGCGCCCGGCCCGTGTTCCCGCCGCCTGCGCGGTGCTGCTGGCGACGGCGGCGGCCTCGGTGGCGGTCGTGGGCTGCGGTGACACGGGCGGCCTGCGGAGCGCGGGCGCCACCCCCACCGCGGTCAGCCCCGCCCGCCCGTGGCCGGACCTGACGCCGGCGTCGTCCCCGGCGTACGACATCGGGGAGGTGGACCACGAGGTGATCGACGGCGTCGCCGTGCCCGGCGGCGACGTCCGGCGGGCGGACCCGGTGGCCGTCGTCCGGGCCGAGGTCGCCGCGCACCCGGACGACTACGCGGGCGACAAGGCGCCGTACCGGGAGACGGCCCGCCGCATGGCCGACTGCGGGACGCCCGGCGAGAGCGACCGCTGCCCCGTCCTGCGGCCGTACTACCGGGACCTCACCGGAGACGGGCGCCCCGAGCTGACACTGGGCTTCCGGCTGCTGCCCGAGAAGCTGACCGCCGTGCGCGTCTACGGCGTGGACAAGGGCCGGCTCGTGCGGATCATGTCCTACGAGGACGCCGTGAGCGCGGTCGAGCTGGCCGGGCGGTCGGTGATCGTCCGGTCGCCGTCGGAGGTGGCGGGGTACGAGTACCGCCTCCAGTGGACGTGGGACGCCGACCAGCGCGCGATGCTCCTGACCCACGACGAGATGCTGCGCACCGGCGACGGTGCGGGCGTCGAGCGCCCCTCGCCCTCCCCGTCGGCCTCTCCGTCGGCGGACACCCGGTGAGGCCCCTCCTCCCGCGGTGGGCCGGCCCGCTCGCCCTGAAGGCCGCGGTCTTCATCACGGTGATGTGCTGCGCGCTCGCCGCGCTGCTCGGCGTCCTGGTGCACGTCTCGGTGACCGACCAGACCGTGGGACAGGCCCGGGACACCGCCCTGGCCCGGCTGCGGGAGGCGACGGCGGCGTACGAGGCCGGGGACCCGCTGCTCCGGGGCGCGGGCGTCGATCCGCCGGGGCTGCCGCGGTCGCTGCGGGAGCTGGCCGCCTCCGGCCGGCGCGGCACGATGCTCGCCGAGCACGAGGGGCGGCCCACGATGTGGGCGGCGGGCCCCGCCGACGGCGGCCGGGTCCTCGCGGTGCGGGTGGACCACTCCCAGGGCGAGCGCACCATCGACGGCCTGGACCGGGCGATCGTGTGGTCCTCGGGGCTGGCGATCGGGGCGACGCTGGTGGTGGGCGCGTTCGCCGTGACCCGGGTGACGCGCCGGCTGCACGCGACGGCCCGTGTGGCGCGGCGGATCAGCGCGGGCGACCTCGACGCGCGGGTCGGCGACCCCCGGACCAAGGACCCGACGCGCCCGCAGGACGAGGTGGCCTCGGTCGCGGCCGCGCTGGACTCCATGGCGGCGTCGCTCCAGGGCAAGCTGCTGGCCGAACAGCGGTTCACCGCGGACGTGGCGCACGAGCTGCGCACCCCGCTGACCGGGCTGCACGCGGCGGCCGAGCTGCTGCCGCCCGGCCGGCCGACCGAGCTGGTGCGGGACCGGGTGGCCGCCCTGCGCACGCTCACCGAGGACCTGCTGGAGATTTCCCGGCTCGACACCGGGCGGGAGCGTCTGGAGGCGGACCCGGAGGAACTGGGCGCGCTGGCCCGGCGGGTCGTGCGGGGCTCCGGCACCGACGCGCGGGTGGAGGTCGTCCGGGACGCGCGGGTGGAGACCGACCGGCGGCGCCTGGAGCGGGTGCTGGGCAATCTCGTCGCCAACGCCGACCGGCACGGGCGGGCCCCGGTGGTGCTCACGGTGGACGGGCCGGTGATCACCGTACGGGACCACGGGGACGGCTATCCGGAGTACCTCCTCGCCCACGGCCCGCAGCGGTTCCGCACCGAGGGCGGCGCGAAGGGGCACGGGCTCGGGCTGACGATCGCCCTGGGGCAGGCGGAGGTGCTCGGGGCACGGCTGGAGTTCGCAAATCCGCCCGACGGCGGGGCGCTGGCGGTCCTGACGCTGCCTCAGCGGCCCTGAGCGGCGCGGACGCCGCCCGGGCGCCCGGCCCTTCCCCGATGGCGCAGTGCGACGGGCGACCGCCACCCTCCGCTCCTAATGTGGCGATCAGTCACATTCGGCCCCGTCGGCGCGTCCGGCCGGGTCGCCACGTTCGACCGCGTCGGCGCTCCGCGCCTCCCGGGAGGTACCCATGCCGCTGCTGAGCCCCCGTTCCGAGCCGTTCGGTCCCGCGGCGCGCTGGTGCTGATGCCGACGGCGCGCACATCATGTCATTTGGGTAAGTTCCGGACATGACCAAGGCCGGAACCGAGACCGGAATCACCGTGGCACAGGCGGACACCCCCGCTCCCGTCGCCCGCCTCCCCCGGCGCCGCGGCGTCGAGCTCGCCCTCATCGTCATGGCCGTCCTGCTGTCGGTGTTCGGCTACTGCAACGTCGGCCTCGCCCGGCAGGGCGCCCTGCCGCCCGGTGCCGCCGGTTACGGCGCGGGACTCGGGGTGCTGGCGGTCCTCGCGCATCTGGCGGTACGGCTGCGTGCCCCGTACGCCGATCCGCTGCTGCTGCCCATCGGCGTCCTGCTCAACGGCCTCGGCCTGGTGCTGATCTACCGGCTCGACCTGGAGACGCCGGGCGACCGGGCGGCCCCGGCCCAGTTGGTGTGGTCCACGCTGGGCGTCGCGCTGTTCATCGTCGTCGTCCTGCTCCTGCGCGACCACCGCGCCCTCCAGCGCTACGCCTATGTCTGCGTCGCCGCGGCCCTCGTCCTGCTGACCGTGCCGATCCTGTTCCCGGCCGTGAACGGCGCCCGCATCTGGATCCGGGTCGAGGGCTTCTCCATCCAGCCCGGCGAGTTCGCCAAGGTGCTCCTCGCCGTGTTCTTCGCCGCCTATCTGGCCGCCAACCGCAGCGCCCTGGCGTACGCCGGCCGTCGTGTGTGGCGGCTGCAACTGCCCACCGGCCGGGTGCTCGGCCCGATCGTCGCGGTGTGGCTGGTCAGCGTCGGCGTCCTGGTCCTGGAGCGCGACCTCGGGACCTCGCTGCTGTTCTTCGGCCTGTTCGTCGTCCTGCTCTACGTCGCCACCGGCCGCACCGGCTGGATCGCCGTCGGACTGCTGCTGGCCGCGCTGGGCGCGGTCGCCGTGGGGTGGCTGGAACCGCATGTGCACAGCCGGGTCGAGGACTGGCTGCACCCCTTCGCGTCGATCGAGGCCGGCGGGGGCGCAGGCCAGCTCGCCCAGTCGCTGTTCGCCTTCGCCGCGGGCGGGGTGACCGGCACGGGCCTCGGCCTCGGGCACTCCGTGCTGATCGGCTTCGCCGTCAAGTCGGACTTCATCCTGGCGACGGCCGGGGAGGAGCTGGGCTTCCTCGGCCTGACCGCGATCTTCCTGCTGTACGCGCTGCTGGTGGAGCGCGGCCTGCGCGCGGGTCTCGCCGCCCGCGACCCGTTCGGCCGGCTGCTCGCGGTCGGCCTCTCCTCGATCGTGGCACTCCAGGTGTTCGTCATCGCGGGCGGGGTGAGCGGGCTGATCCCGCTGACCGGCATGGCGATGCCGTTCCTGGCCCAGGGCGGTTCGTCGGTGGTGACCAACTGGGCGATCGTGGCACTGCTGATCCGGGTCAGCCACGCGGCCCGCAGCCTGGGCGACGGGCGGGCCACGCCGTGAGCGGGGAGGGGCCGCGGTGACCCGGCACATCCGGCACGCCGCCGCCTTCTTCGCACTGCTGCTGGTCGCGCTGGTGGTGAACGCCGCCCGAGTGCAGATCGTCCAGGCGCCCGAGTACGCCGGCAACCCCGCCGACCGCCGCCCCGACATCGCCCGCTACCAGCAGCCGCGCGGCGACATCCTGGTCGGCGACCGGCCGGTCACCGGCTCCCGGGACACCGGCGAGCACCTGCGCTTCGAACGGACGTACGCCGACGGGCCCATGTACGCCCCGGTCACCGGCTTCGCCTCGCAGGCGTACGGGACGACCCTGCTGGAGCACGCCGAGGACGGCCTGCTCTCCGGCGCCGACCCGATGCTCGCGCCGCTCCCGCTGTGGAACGACGTCACGGGCAACCGCAACCCGGGCGGCGACGTGGTGACGACGATCAACGGGGCCGCGCAGCGGGCGGCGTTCGAGGGGCTCGCCGGACGGAAGGGGGCGGTGGCCGCGATCGAGCCGTCGACCGGGCGGATCCTGGCGCTGGTGTCCGCCCCGTCGTACGACCCCCAGCTGCTCTCCGGGAACAGCGCGGACGCCACCCGGACCTGGCGGCGGCTGAACGAGGACCCGGACAAGCCGATGCTCAACCGGGCGGTGCGCCGGACCTATCCGCCGGGTTCGACGTTCAAGGTGGTCACCGCGGCGGCGGCGCTGGACGCGGGGGTGGTCCGGGACGTCGACGCGCCGACCCGCTCCCCGGACCCGTACACGCTGCCGGGCACGCGGACGCGGCTGACGAACGAGGGCGAGGGGTGCCGGGACGCCTCGCTGCGGGAGGCCTTCGAGTGGTCCTGCAACACGGTGTTCGCCAAGCTCGGCGTGGACGTGGGCGTGGCGGACATGGCGGCCACGGCGGAGGCGTTCGGCTTCAACGACGGCGGGCTGCGCGTCCCCTTCTCGGTCGCGCGGAGCACCTTCGACACCTCGGTGGACCGGGCACAGCTGGGGCTGTCGTCGATCGGGCAGTACAACACGCGGGCCACGCCGCTGCAGATGGCGATGGTGGCGGCGGCGGTGGCCGACGGCGGACAGGTGCGGGAGCCCTACCTGGTGGAGCGGACGGTGCGCGCGGGCGGCAGCCTGGTGGCCACGGCCGGTTCGCGGCCCGCACGGGAGGCGATGCGGCCGTCGACGGCCAAGCGGCTGAAGGAGCTGATGACCGGCGTGGTGGAGGACGGCACCGGCGCGAACGCGGCGATCCCGGGGGCCACGGTGGGCGGCAAGACCGGCACGGCCCAGCACGGCGTGGGCAACTCGGGCACTCCGTACGCCTGGTTCGTCTCCTGGGCGCAGGCCGACGGGGACCTGGAGCCGAAGGTCGCGGTGGCCGTGGTCGTGGAGGGTTCACCGGGCGGCCGGGAGGACGTCAGCGGGGGCGGGCTCGCGGCGCCGGTCGCACGGGCGGTGATGGAGGCGGTGCTCGCTGGATGAGACGGGTGTACCGACGCGCGGACGGCCGACCTGACGTCCGGTCCATGACCGACGCCGTACGCCTTCGCCCTGCGGACATCCCTCCCGCCGGGAGCGTCGGCGCCGGTGGCGCTCGCGGTACCGGAGGGGCTCGGCCGCCCGGCCCAGGAACCTGAGAACCTCTCACTTCTTTACTCGCGGTCAACAAGTCCGTCCCAGGGGATTGACGAGCTTGCTGACAGGCAGTCTCATAAGACGAGTGAGTGACCGCGGGTAACACGATGAGGTGGGAGAGCCATGACGACCCTGACGGAAGCCGACGCGCTCGACGGTCTGCGCGACGCGCTCGGCCTGCTCAAGGACCGGGAGCAGGTGGCCGAACGGCTCCTCGACTCGTCCGCCAAGCACTCCTTCGATCCGGACAAGGAACTGGACTGGGACGCGCCCTTCGAGGAGGGCAAGTGGTTCTGGCCGCCGGAGCTGGTGTCGCTGTACGACACCCCGATGTGGAAGCGGATGAGCGAGGAGCAGCGCATCCTGCTCTCCCAGCACGAGGCGGCGGCGCTCGCCTCGCTCGGCATCTGGTTCGAGCTGATCCTGATGCAGCTGCTGGTCCGGCACATCTACGACAAGTCGGCGACGAGCGCGCACGTGCGCTACGCGCTGACCGAGATCGAGGACGAGTGCCGGCACTCCAAGATGTTCGCCCGGCTGATCTCGCGCGGTGAGACCCCGTGGTACCCGGTCAGCCCGGTCCACCAGCACCTGGGGCGCCTGTTCAAGACGATCTCCACCACGCCGGGCTCCTTCACCGCCACCCTGCTCGGCGAGGAGGTCCTGGACTGGATGCAGCGGCTGACCTTCCCGGACGAGCGGATCCAGCCGCTGATCCGGGGCGTCACGCGCATCCACGTGGTGGAGGAGGCCCGTCACGTGCGTTACGCCCGTGAGGAGCTGCGCCGCCAGATGGTGACGGCCCCGAAGTGGTCGCAGGAGTTCACCCGGGTCACCTCCGGCGAGTTCGCCCGCGTCTTCTCCAAGGCCTTCGTCAACCCCGAGGTCTACACGAACGTCGGCCTGGACAAGCGGGAGGCCGTGGCCCAGGTCCAGGCCAGCGGCCACCGCAGGGAGATCATGCAGACCGGCGCGAAGCGCCTGACCGACTTCCTGGACGACATCGGCGTCCTCCGCGGCACCGGCCGCCGCCTGTGGAAGTCCTCGGGCCTGCTGGCGTAGCAACCGCACGCAGCCGCCCCAGCCGCGGGCGGCAGTGCCGCTGGGGCGGCACGGGTGGGCGCTGGGGGCCACCTCTGGGGGAGGCACCCCGGGAGCGCCGGGCGCCGCGTCCCACCCGGGTCCGCCCCGGCGCCGGGCCCCTCGACGCCGGGCAAGGCGCCGCCCCGGACGGCACGATCCGGACACCGCCGCCCCCACCGGCCCCCCGGCCCCGCCCAGCGGAGCGATTACGCTGCGGACCATGACCCCGCAGGCCCCCACCCCCGCCTACCGCCGCCTCAGCGTCGAGGAGCGCCGGGTCCAGCTGCTCGACTCCGCGCTCGCCCTCTTCGCCCACCGGCCCCCGGAGGAGGTCTCCCTGGACGACGTGGCCGAGCAGGCCGGGGTCTCCCGTCCGCTGGTGTACCGGTACTTCCCCGGCGGCAAGCAGCAGCTCTACGAGGCGGCCCTCAGGTCGGCCGCCGACGAGCTCCAGCAGTGTTTCGACGAACCCCGCGAGGGACCCCTGCTGACCCGGCTGTCCCGCGCCCTCGACCGCTACCTGGCCTTCGTCGACCAGCACGACACCGGCTTCAGCGCCCTGCTGCGGGGCGGCAGCGTGGCCGAGACCTCCCGCACCACGTCCATCGTGGACGGCGTGCGCCGGGCCGCCGCCGAGCACATCATGAGCCACCTGGAGGTCACCGAGGCCAGCCCCCGGCTGCGGATGACCGTCCGGATGTGGATCACCGCCGTGGAGGCGGCCTCGCTGATCTGGCTGGACGAGGACAAGCAGCCGCCCCTCGGCGAGCTGCGGGACTGGCTCGTCGACCAGTTCCTCGCCATGCTGACGGCCACCGCGCGGCGCGACCCGCAGACCTCGGCGCTGGTCGAGGTGCTGGCGGAGGATGTCTGACACTGGTGCCGTGAAGAGCGAAGACACCCCCTTCGAGGGCGGCCCCATGGACGGGCGGGTGCTGCCCGTGCTGGTCGGTCCGACCGGGCATCCGCCGAAGACGTACCGCATCCCCGTACCGGCCCCGGACGGCGGGCCGCCCACCGTGCTCGTCTACCGGCGGGTGCCCCGCTCCGGCCGGCCGGCGATCGGGTTCGCCCGCTGGAAGTACGCCTACGACCCCGAGGGCGGCAAGGGGCCCCGCCGTCGCTGGCCGTGGTCCCGGCCGGACGCCGCTCCCGGCGGCGCACCCGATGCCACGCCGGGCGGCAAGCCGGACGACGCGCACGGGTGACCGGATTGCGCCGAACCGCGCACATCCGGCGCGCGCGTTCCGGAAGTCCGCCCGATGCTCGCGGTGCGGAGCGGACGAAGGAGCCGCCGCACCGGAGGTGACAGCATGTCAGGAACGCTTCTCCGCCTGGTCTGTACGGCGGCGGTGACGGCGGGGATCGCCCTCGCACCGGCGCCCGCCACGGCACAGCCCGCGCCCACTCCCGTACCCGCATCGCCGGCCCCGCCCGCGCGGACACCGGCTCCCGCACCCGCGCCCGCGCCCGGCGAGCGCTCCGTCGCCGAGCTGCTGACGGAGCTTCAGGGCCTGTACCGGGAGGCCGAGAAGGCCACCGAGACCTACAACGGCACCGAGGAGAAGCTGACCCGGCAGCGCGCGAAGGTGCGGCGCCTGGAGACCGAACTGGCCCGGGCCCGGCTCTCCCTGCGCGACGGCCGGGGCGCGGTGGGCCGGCTGGCCCGGCAGCAGTACCGGAACAGCGGGGATCTCTCGCCCTATCTGCGGCTGCTGCTCGCCCGCGATCCCCAGCACGCCCTCGAGCAGGGGCATGTGATCGGGCGGCTGGCCCTGGAGCGCGTCGAGACGGTGGGGCGGCTGGCCGACCGCGAGAAGAAGGCCGACGACCTGGCCCGCCGGGCCCGCGAGGCCCTCGACGAGCAGACCGCGCTCGCCGCACGGCAGAAGAAGGACCGGGACGGCGTACGCGACCGGCTCAGCGCCGTGGAGGAGCTGCTCGCCTCGCTCAGCACCGGGCAACTGGCCCGGCTGGCCGCCCTGGAGGACGACGGGGTCGCCGAGGCGCAGGATCGGTTGCTGGCGTCCGGCGCGATCGGCGACGACGGCAAGCCGTCCGCGGAGGGCGACCGGGCGGTGCGCTTCGCGGTGGAGCAGCTCGGCAAGCCGTACCAGTGGGGCGCGGAGGGCCCCGCCTCGTACGACTGCTCGGGGCTGACCTCCGTGGCCTGGCAGCGGGCCGGTACGCCGATCCCGCGGACCAGCCAGGAGCAGTGGGCGAGGCTGGAGCGCGTCCCGCTGACGGAGCTGCGGCCCGGCGACCTCGTCGTCTACTTCCCCGAGGCCACGCATGTCGCGCTGTACCTCGGGGACGGCATGGTCGTCCAGGCACCGCGGCCCGGCGCCGAGGTCAAGGTGTCGCCGATCGCGGCCAATCCGGTCCTGGGCGCCGTACGGCCCGACCCCGGCGGGGAGCCCCTGCGGCGGTACACCCCGCCGAGGCTCCCCGAGGGGGCGACGGCCGGTTCCGACCGGGGATACGGCGCGTCCTACGCGCCGGCCGCTCCGGAGACCTCCGCCAGGTAGGCCTCGGTCTTCTGCGGCTCGTAGAAGAAGTTCTCGAAGTCCGCGGGGTTGTTGAAGCCGTTGGCGAAGCGGTCGGCGACCGGCTGCAGCTGACCGGCCGCGCCGATCAGGTTCAGGATGTGCTCCGGCGGCGGGGCGAGCATGGCGTTGGTCCACTTGGTGACGTGCCGGGCCGTCTCCCAGTAGCGGTCGAAGGTCTGCTGCATCCAGGCCTCGTCGAACTCCTTGTCCCCGTGCTCCAGGATCGAGGCGAGGTAGGAGGCGGCGCACTTGGAGGCCGAGTTGGAGCCCTGGCCGGTGATCGGGTCGTTGGCGACGACCACGTCGGCGACCCCGAGGACCGCGCCGCCGCCGGGCAGGCGCCCGATCGGGTTGCGGACGGTGGGGGCGTAGCGGCCGGCGAGGGTGCCGCCGGCGTCGGTCAGTTCGACCTTGGTGGCCCGCGCGTACTCCCAGGGGAGGAACTTCTCCATGAGTTCCAGGGTCAGGGAGAGGTGCTCCGAGGGGTCCTTCACGTCCTTGAAGGCGTCGAGCGGACCGCCGGGTATGCCCTCCCAGAACAGGATGTCGGCGCGGCCGGAGGTGGTGACGGTCGGCATGATGAACATCTCGCCGACGCCGGGCACCAGGTTGCAGCGGACGGCCTCCGTGTCCGGGTGCTCCGGGCGCGGGCCCAGCCCGTGCACGTAGGCGACCGCGAGGGCGCGCTGCGGCTCGCTGTACGGGGAGCGGGAGGCGTCCCGGCCGAACATCTGGACCAGTTCGCCCTTGCCCGCGGAGACGAGGACGAGGTCGTAGGCGCGGGAGAAGTAGTCCAGGTCGCCGACGGCCGCACCGTGGATGACGAGCTGGCCGCCGCGCTGCGCGAAGGTCTCCATCCAGCCGGCCATCTTCACCCGCTGGTCGACCGACTGCGCGTAGCCGTCGAGCCGGCCCAACCAGTCGATCGCACGCTGCGAGGGACCCGGGTCGAAGGAGCCGGGGACCGCCACCGATACGCCGAGCCCCTCGATCTTCGGGGCCTGGGACTCCCAGAAGTTCAGCTGGAGATCGCGCTCGTGCTGGAGTGCCGTGTGGAACATGCACTGCGTCGACATGACCCGGCCCGTGCGGATCTCGTCCGCGGTCCGGTTGGACATCAGGGTGACCTCGTAGCCGTGCGACTGCAGGCCGAGGGCGAGCTGGAGACCGGACTGGCCGGCTCCGACGACGAGTATCTTCCGCATGCGGTTTCCGTCTCTTACTCGGGGGTTTCGTCGAGCGCGTGGCCCACGAGGGACAGGAGGGTCTCGATGGCCGAGATCCGGCGGCGCGCATCCATGATCATTACAGGTATGTGCGGCGGGATCGTCAACGCCTCCCGCACGTCCTCCGCGTCGAACAGCTCGCTGCCGTCGAAGTGGTTCACCGCGACGACGTACGGCAGCCCGCAGCTCTCGAAGTAGTCCAGCGCCGGGAAGCAGTCCTTCAGGCGGCGGGTGTCGGCCATGACGACGGCGCCGATCGCGCCGCGCACCAGGTCGTCCCACATGAACCAGAACCGCTGCTGGCCCGGCGTGCCGAACAGGTAGAGCACCAGGTCGTCGTCGAGCGTGATGCGGCCGAAGTCCATGGCCACGGTGGTGGTGAGCTTGTCCGGCGTGTCGCTGAGGTCGTCGGTGTCCTCGCTCGCCTGGGTCATCAGCGCCTCTGTCTGCAGGGGCGTGATCTCCGAGACGGCGGTGACCAGCGTGGTCTTGCCGACACCGAAACCGCCCGCCACGACGATCTTCGTCGCTATCGGCGCGCGGGTGCGGTCCGTCTGCCAGGGCTGCACGGTCTCGTCCGGGTCGACGAGGGGGGAGACGCCGTAGGCGGCGGCGTCAGAGACGACGGAGTCCACTGAGCACCCTTTCGAGCAGAGCGCGGTCCGGGCGGCCCGTGCCGTGGCCGGTCCCGGTGCCGTACACACGGATCTTTCCCTGGTCCGCGAGGTCGCTGAGGAGCACGCGGACCACGCCGAGCGGCATCTTCAGCAGCGCGGCGATCTCGGCCACCGTACGCATACGGCGGCACAGTTCGACGATGGCCCGCATCTCCGGCATCACGCGGGAGGTGAGGCCGCCGTTCGTCAGTTCCTTGCGCTCCTCGGCGGCTTCGAGCGCGGCGGTGCCGGCGGTGGCGCCGACGAACGTCTCGACGAGCAGGACGTGGCCGAAGCGGGTGCGGCCGCCGGTGAGCGAGTAGGGGCGGACGCGGGCCGGCTTGCGGTCCGCGCCCCGCACGGGGAGGTTCTTCGGGGCCTTCCTCGGACTGCTGCTCATCGGGCGCTCCCGGTCGACTCGGACTCCAGGGACTGCCGCAGCTCGCTGCGGAGTTCGGGGGTCAGGACGTGGCCGGCGCGGCCGACGAACAGGGCCATGTGGTACGCGATGACGCTCATGTCGCAGTCCGCGGCGCCGTGCACGCCGAGCAGCGAACCGTCGCTGATCGACATCACGAACAGGCTGCCCTCGTCCATGGCGACCATCGTGTGCTTCACCTGGCCGAAGTCCATCAGCCGGGCCGCGCCGACGGTCAGGCTGCCCACGCCGGAGACGACGGTGGCGAGGTCGGCGGCGGAGCCGCGCGGGCCGGTGCGCCGCTCGCCCCGCGCCACCCGGGCCGCCTCGTTCCGCTCCTGGTCGGAGGAGAGCAGGAGCAGGCCGTCGGAGGAGACCACGGCGACGGACAGGATGCCGGGGACCTCCTCGACGAGGTTGGTCAGCAGCCAGTGCAGATTACGGGCTTCGCTGCTCAGCCCGAAGGTACTGGGAGCGGTCAACTGCTTGCCTCCTCGACGGTGCCCCCCGTGGCTTCTTCGGTGGTGCCGGTGGCCTGCGGCGCCTGGTGGCGGTCGGTCCGCTCGGCGATCTCGGCCTCGACGTCGCGCCGCCCGGCCTCCGCCCCCCGGCGGAACCCTCCGAGGCGGCGGCGCAGTGCCTCGGCGTCGACGGAACCCCCCGTGCGCGGCCGTGGGACGGCGGCGAGGGTGGTGAGCTTCGGGGTCCGCTTGGGTAGACCCTTGGCGGTGACGGGGTCACCGTCCGGTTCGGCACCCTCGTCCGCGGTGCGTTCGTGGACGTCGGGGCCGATGGCGTAGGGGTCGGCGGGAGCGGGGGCCTCCGCCGGGGCGGCGGCGTGCGGCGGGGCCGGGGCGGTCTCCGGGGCCGGGGGCTGCGGGGCGGGCTCGGGGGCCGCGGGCTCGGCCGGGGCCCCAACCTGCTCCTGCTCGTGCTCCTGCCGGGGCTGCGGCTGGGCCGGGAGGAAGAGCTCCATCGTGGTGTCGTCGGGGAAGTCCCTGACGCCGCCCGCGCTCGCCGCCTCCGGGGCCTCCGCAGCCTCCTGCGCCTCGGCGGCTGCCGTCCCGCCGGTCTCCGCGGCCTCACCGGCGGGCCCCGGGACGGGCTCGGGCACCTCGGTGACCGTCTCCTCCCGCGTCGGCTCCGGCTCGGTGGCCGCCGCCTCCGCCTCCGCGCGCCGTACCGCCTCCTCCGCCGAGGCCACCAGCGGGTCGGCGTCCCGCCGCGTCCCCTTCTCCGCGCGCCCGTGCAGGACGTTGGAGTTGGCCTCCGCGTCGGCGCCCGGCAGGGTGAAGGAGCCGGTGCCGTCGGACACCGGCGCGACCGGGGCGAGGGCCGCCGGGGGCGCCGCCGCGAGCAGCGTGCTCGGCAGGACCACGACGGCCGCGACGCCGCCCTGCTTCTGCTCCCGCAGCCGCACACGCGCCCCGTGCCGGTGGGCGAGCCGGGCCACCACGTACAGGCCGAGCCCGAGCCCGTCCTCGCCCTCCTGGTCGTAGGGCGCTTCCGGATCGAAGTCGGTGAGGCGGGCGTTGAGCCGCTGGAGGCGCTCGGTGGCCATGCCGATGCCCTCGTCCTGGACGGAGAGCATCACCTCGCCGTTCTCCAGGAGCCAGCCGGAGACCTCGACGGGCAGGTCGGGCGGCGAGAAGGAGGTGGCGTTCTCCATCAGCTCGGCGAGCAGGTGGGAGAGGTCGTCGGCGGCGAACCCGGCGACGTGCGCGTGCGGCGGCAGCGCGGCGATGCGGACCCGTTCGTACCGCTCGATCTCGCTGACCGCGGCCCGGACCACGTCGACCAGCGGCACGGGGCCTGCGCTGTGCTGGATGTGCTCGGTGCCGGCCAGCACGAGGAGGTTCTCGCTGTGCCGGCGCATGACGGTGGCGAAGTGGTCGAGCTTGAAGAGGGTGGCGAGGCGGTCGGGGTCCTGCTCGCGCTCCTCCAGGCTCTCGATGACGGCGAGCTGCCGCTCGACCAGGCCGAGGGTGCGCAGCGCGAGGTTGACGAAGGTGCCGCCGATGCTCTTGCGGACGACCTCCAGCTGGGCGGCGGACTCGGCGAGTTCGGCGCGCAGTTCCTCGCGGGCGTCGGCCATCTTCTGCCGCTGGCCGACGAGGTGCTTGCGGTCGGACTCCAGCGTGTTGACCCGCTCGGCGAGCGTCACGGCGTGCGCGTGCAGGGCGTTGACGGAGCGGACGACCTGGGCGAACTCGTCGTTGCGGCCGGTGAAGGCGACCGGCTCCTGGCCCGTCGGGTCCTCCGCGCCGGCGAGCCGGGCCGAGCCGCGGCGCAGCACCGAGAGCGGGCGGGTGAGGGTGCGGGCCATGGCGGTGGCGATGCCGAGGGCGAGCAGGATCAGGGCGCCGAGGGCGGCGATCCGGATCTCCAGCGCGGTGACGTCGTCGTCGCGCAGCCGCTCGAGCTCCTGGGTGCGCTTCTCGTACAGGGCGGACTCGGCGCCGCGCATGGCGTCGACGCGGGCGGAGAGGGCCGCGTCCAGCTTCTTGACGGAGGTGCCGAGGTCGTCGTCGGAGAGGGCCGGCTGGTCGGTGAGGCCGGCGAGGTACTTCTCGGCGGAGTTGACCTCGGGCCCGGTGACCGTGGCGTCGAAGCTGTCCCGCGCCTCCTTGGGCGCTCCGTCGCGGAAGCCGGCGAGGGCGGCGTCGGAACGCACCCGGGCCTGCTGGGCGGCGGCGGTGAGGGCGTCGCGCTGTTCGGCGTCGGCGTCCGAGGAGGTGACGGACTCGGTCGGCAGCCCGGTGACCGGGTCGATGACGGTCTCGGTGCTGCTCGGCACGCCGAGCGCCGCGAGCAGCAGTCCCCGGGTGGCGGCGGCCTGCTGGACGGCGGTGTCCAGTTCGGCGAGGGCGTAGGCGCCGGAGCCCGCGCGGGCCGGCATCCGCTCGGCCAGTGCCTCGGCCAGGGCGTGGAGTTCGGCGATCGCCTCGGAGTAGGCCTGGTGCGCCTTGAGGGCGGTGCTCTTCCCGGTGAGCGCCGACCGGCGCAGTGCGGCGACGGCGTCGAGGTCCTCGCGCAGGGAGGAGGGCGTGTCGGTGTCGGCGAGCAGCTCCTCCACCTGCCGGTCGACACGGGCGCTGCGCTGCTCGGACGGGGCCTTGGACTTGGGGCGGCCCGCGGCGATGTAGGGGGTGACCTCGTCCCGCTCGTCGGCGAGGGAGTGGGCGAGGGTCAGCGCGTCCTGGGTCTGCTCGGCGAGCGTCACCAGGTCCTGTGTGTCGTGCAGTTGCCCGGAGGCGGCGACGATCGAGGGGGCCCCGGCTCCGGCGACGGCGGCGGCCACGACCGCCACGGCGACGATGAGCCGGTTGCGTACGTGGGTGGGGCGGCCCTTGCCGACGGGTGGCGCCTCGGCCGCCGGCGTGGAGGGGGTGCCGGGGGTTCGCTCCGCGCTCCCCGCGGGGGCCGTCTGCTTGCCTGTACGACGAGGCCGCGTCTTCTGCACCGGTGCTCGCATTCCTGACTCGTTTACCCGTGGGCCCGGGTGGCGCTCCGTCAACTGGCCGGCCGGCGCGTGCACCCTTCCCCAAGCTCTGGGCTGTTCCCCCGCCGCCGGTCGTGCGCCGGGCGGGGAGACCGTGTGAGCCGGGCAGGCCCCCCACCGGTTCCCGACCCTCCCAGTGCCGGTGGGCGGTGGGCGTGCATCACCTGACCCGCCACCCGAAGGAGTGAACCCCGGAGGGGAGTTGGCGGGCAAGTTCCCGTGGCTCGTGCGACGGGCCCGCCCTGCGCGCCGGTTGGACGTCTGCGACGGGCGGTGGCACTATGTGCCGCCACGCCTTCCCGGAGTGAAGTATTCCACCCCAAATCCGGCTGCTGACCTGCGTGACCGGGGTGCTTTCGGGGAGAGTTGCCAGCCTTTCGCGGAGCCTGTGAAGGGGTCGTGCAGACTGGCCGGATGCGTACGGAACTCGTCTCGGAACCAGGCCTCGCCGACCGCCCCAACGAAGACTTCGCGAGCGTCGCGCTACCGGCCTCGGGACAGGGCGGTTCACTCGTCGTGCTCGACGGCGTGACGCCGCCCAGGGGCGCGACGGGCTGTCTGCATTCCGTGCCCTGGTTCACCGCGCGGCTCGGCGGTGCGCTGACCGAACTGACCGTTTCACTCGCGGATGTTCCTCTCGCCGACGTCCTGTCCCGCGCCATCGCGCGTACCTCCGCGACCCACGCGGAAACCTGTGACCTTTCTCACCCGCGCACCCCTCAGGCAACCGTGGTCCTGGCGCGGTGGTCCCCCGAACGGGTCGAGTATCTGGTGCTGTCCGACTCGGCCCTGCTGGTGGAGGCGCCCGCCGGCACGGTCACGGCGGTCCTGGACGACCGGCTGGCGCGGCTGCCGCGCTCGGCGCTGGCCACGGACGCGATCGTGGACGCCGGTTACCGCAACAAGGAGGGCGGCTTCTTCACGGCCGCGGCCGACCCGGCGGTGGCGGCCCGGGCGGTGACGGGGACGCTGCCGCGCGCAGAGGTGCGGACGCTGGCGGCGCTGACCGACGGGGCCGCGCGCTGGGTGGAGACGTTCGGGGAGGGCGACTGGGCGGACTGCCTCGCCCTGGTGCGCAAGCAGGGCGCGCAGGCACTGGTCGACCGGGTGCGGGAGCTGGAGCGCGCGGACGCGGCGGGGGCGAGGGAGTTCCTCGGCCGCAGCAAGGCGCACGACGACGCGACGGTGGTGTACGCGGAGTTGTGAAGGGGGCGGCCCCGGCGTTACTTCTCCATCCCCCGGTTGAGTTCGTGCAGCAGCCGGGCCAGCTCGGCCACTTCCCGCGGGTCCCAGTCACCGAGCCGGCGGGCGTACCGGGCGCGGCGGGCCTCCCGCACCCTGCCCACGCGTTCCTGTCCCTCCGGGGTCAGGGTGACCAGCCAGGCGCGGCCGTCGGCGGGGTCGGGTTCGCGGGCGACGAGGCCGAGTTCCTCCAGGGCGCGCAACTGGCGGGACATCGTGGCCTTGCCGACGCCGATGTAGGCGGCGAGTTCCGTGGCGCGCTGTCCGCCGGACTCGCCGAGCCGGACGAGAAGGCCGTACGCGGACGACTCCAGGTCGGGGTGGACCTCCCGGGCCATCTCGCCCTGGTTGGCCCGGGCGCGCCGGAAGAGAACCGTCAACTCCCGTTCCAGGGCGAGGAACTGCGGTTGGTTCACACCACTCCCGGACGGGCGGGCTTCGCCCTGGCGACCGCCGCCGTTTCCCTCTTCGTGCACGTCAGCCCCTGCCTCGATTTTCCCGGTCCTGAAAGTTTCCGCCACGGGCCGCCATCACCGCAGCTTGGCAAGTATTTCGCAGGCTTAGACCAACGGCAGCTCCCGACCCCTCTTCACACCCCCCGTTCTACGTGCGTAGCGTCTTCACCGGGCCGTGAATGGCATGCTCACGCCACTCACGGTTTCTCCCCATGCACGTCGACCCCCACCGAGCACCACCGAGCCATCGGAGGCACGTTCATGCTCGTGCACAGATCCGGATCGGCCCGCGGCCGGCGTTTCGCCGCCACCGGGATTCTGCTCGCCGCTCTCTCCCTGCTCCTCGCCCAGCCCTCGTCGGCCGCCGACGTCCCGGCCCGCGGCACCGCCCACATGGGCATGGGCGTGCTGGCCCACGACGGACAGCAGGGCACCCCCGTCCCCGGCGACGCGCCCCAGACGGAGGGCGTGGACGTCTCCGGCCACCAGGGCAACGTCGCCTGGTCGACCCTGTGGAACAGCGGGGTCAAGTGGGCCTACGTCAAGGCCACCGAGGGGACGTACTACACGAACCCGTACTTCGCCCAGCAGTACAACGGCTCGTACAACATCGGGATGATCCGCGGCGCGTACCACTTCGCCACCCCGGACACGACGAGCGGCGCCACGCAGGCCAACTACTTCGTCGACCACGGTGGCGGCTGGTCGCGGGACGGCAAGACGCTGCCGGGCGCGCTGGACATCGAGTGGAACCCGTACGGAGCGGCCTGCTACGGCAAGTCGCAGAGCGCGATGGTGACCTGGATCCGGGACTTCCTGAACCAGTACAAGGCCCGCACGGGCCGGGACGCCGTCATCTACACGGCCACCAGCTGGTGGACCCAGTGCACCGGCAACTACGGCGGCTTCGCGGCGAACAATCCGCTGTGGATCGCCCGCTACGCCACCTCGGTGGGGACCCTGCCGGCCGGCTGGGGCTACTACACGATGTGGCAGTACACGTCCTCCGGCCCGACGGTCGGGGACCACGACAAGTTCAACGGGGCGCTGGACCGGGTGCAGGCACTCGCCAACGGCTGAGCACCGCCGCCCCGGCCAGGGGTCCGGGGGGTCGCGCCCCCCGGACGAACACCGCAACGGGGGCGCCGGACCGGGTGCAGGCACTCGCCAACGGCTGAGCCACACGGGACAGGGGCGGGGCCCGGGTCTCCGCACGGGGACCCGGGCCCTCTCCTTCTCCCGGTCGCGTCCGTCACGCCGCGACCGGAACCTCCGGCTCGGCACCGCTCGTCGCCGGTGCCAGGGCCAGCTCCAGGACCTGGCGGACGTCGGTGACGGCGTGGACGTCGAGCTTGTCCAGCACCTCCGCCGGGACGTCGTCCAGGTCGGGCTCGTTGCGCTTCGGGATGATCACCGTGGTGATCCCGGCCCGGTGCGCGGCGAGCAGCTTCTGCTTCACCCCGCCGATCGGCAGGACCCGGCCGGTCAGCGACACCTCACCGGTCATCGCCACGTCCGTACGGACCAGGCGCCCGCTGAGCAGCGAGGCGAGGGCGGTCGTCATCGTGACGCCGGCGCTCGGGCCGTCCTTGGGGACCGCGCCCGCGGGGAAGTGGATGTGCACGCCCCGGTCCTTCAGATCGGCCACCGGCAGCTCCAGCTCTGCGCCGTGGCTGCGCAGGAAGCTCAGCGCGATCTGCGCCGACTCCTTCATCACGTCGCCCAGCTGACCGGTGAGCGTCAGGCCCGCCGCGCCCGTCTCCGGGTCGGCCAGCGACGCCTCGACGTACAGCACGTCGCCGCCCGCGCCGGTCACCGCGAGGCCCGTGGCCACGCCCGGCACCGCGGTGCGCCGCTCCGCCGGGTCCTGCGCCGACTCGGGCACGTGGTGCGGCCGGCCGATCAGGCCGCGCAGGTCGCCGTCGGTGACGGTGAACGGCAGCTCCCGCTCGCCCAGCTCATGCTGGGCCGCCACCTTGCGCAGCAGCCGGGCGATCGACCGCTCGAGGGTGCGCACGCCGGCCTCGCGGGTGTACTCGCCGGCCAGCCTGCGCAGCGCGCCCTCGTCGATCGTGACCTCGTCCTTGTCCAGGCCGGCCCGCTCCAGCTGGCGCGGGAGCAGGTGGTCGCGGGCGATGACGACCTTCTCGTCCTCGGTGTAGCCGTCGAGACGGACCAGCTCCATGCGGTCGAGCAGGGCCTCGGGGATGGCCTCCAGGACGTTGGCGGTGGCCAGGAACACGACGTCGGACAGGTCGAGCTCGACCTCCAGGTAGTGGTCCCGGAAGGTGTGGTTCTGCGCCGGGTCGAGGACCTCCAGCAGGGCGGCGGCCGGGTCGCCCCGGAAGTCGGAGCCCACCTTGTCGATCTCGTCCAGGAGCACGACCGGGTTCATCGACCCGGCCTCCTTGACCGCCCGCACGATCCGGCCCGGCAGCGCGCCGACGTACGTACGCCGGTGGCCGCGGATCTCGGCCTCGTCGCGGACGCCGCCGAGGGCGACGCGGACGAACTTGCGGCCCATCGCGTGGGCGACGGACTCGCCGAGCGAGGTCTTGCCGACGCCGGGCGGTCCCACCAGGGCCAGCACGGCACCGCCCCGCCGGCCGCCGACGACACCGAGGCCGCGGTCGCTGCGCCGCTTGCGCACGGCCAGGTACTCGGTGATCCGCTCCTTCACGTCCTGGAGGCCCGCGTGCTCGGCGTCCAGGACGGCCTGGGCGCCCTGGATGTCGTAGGCGTCCTCGGTGCGCTCGTTCCACGGCAGCTCGAGGACGGTGTCCAGCCAGGTGCGGATCCACGAGCCCTCGGGCGACTGGTCGGAGGCGCGCTCCAGCTTGTCGACCTCCTTGAGGGCGGCCTCGCGGACCTTCTCGGGCAGGTCGGCGGCCTCGACACGGGCGCGGTAGTCGTCGGACTCCTCGCCCTCGCTCTCGCCGTTCAGCTCGCGCAGCTCCTTGCGGACCGCCTCGAGCTGGCGGCGCAGCAGGAACTCGCGCTGCTGCTTGTCGACGCCCTCCTGGACGTCCTTGGCGATGGTCTCGGCGACGTCCTGCTCGGCGAGGTGGTCGCGCAGCTGCCGGGTGGCGAGCCTGAGGCGGGCGACCGGGTCGGTGGTCTCCAGCAGCTCGACCTTCTGCTCGGTGGTGAGGAAGGGCGAGTAGCCGGAGTTGTCGGCGAGCGCGGAGACGTCGTCGATGGCCTGGACGCGGTCCACGACCTGCCAGGCGCCGCGCTTGCGCAGCCAGGCGGTGGCGAGGGCCTTGTACTCCTTGACGAGTTCGGCGACCTGGCCGGGCAGCGGCTCGGGCACGCTCTCGTCGATGCGGGTGCCCTCGACCCACAGCGCGGCGCCGGGGCCGGTGGTGCCGGCGCCGATGCTCACCCGGCCCCGGCCGCGGATCAGCGCGCCCGGGTCGCCGTCGGCGAGGCGGCCGACCTGCTCGACCGTGCCGAGGACGCCGGTCTTCGCGTACGTGCCGTCGACGCGGGGGACGAGGAGGACCCGGGGCTTCCCGGGCTCGGACGTGGCGGCGGCCTGAGCGGCCTCCACCGCGGCCCGTACCTCGGAGTCGCTCAGGTCCAGGGGGACGACCATCCCCGGCAGCACGACCTCGTCGTCGAGCGGCAGCACGGGCAGGGTGAGCGGTGTGAAGGCAGCGGACTCAGCAGCCATGATCTCCCCTTCGGCAGTCAAGTTGAGTTATGCCGACTCAATGCTCGGGAGCCAGTGATTGTTCCCGGGTGTCTGTTCGCTGTGAGCGATCAAGGGAGGATCGCGGTGCGCGGCCGGGCGGGAGCAGCCCTCACGCACCCCCAGCGCTCCCCGGCCACCGGCCATTCCCGCCGCCGTCGATGCCAGGATGGGGCGATGCCCATCACCTCTTACGACTCCCACGACACCCCGGAAGTTCTGGACCGTCGCGAGGGCCCGTACGGCGAGGTCGTCCTGCGCCGGCACGGGGCGCTGCTCCAGATCATCGCGAACGGCTGCTTCCTGATGGACACCTCCGACGGGCGCTCGGAGCGCCGGCTCGTGGACGCGGCGGCCGAGGCGCTCGACGGCCGTCCGGCGCCGCACGTCCTCATCGGCGGGCTCGGCGTCGGCTTCTCGCTGGCCCACGCGGCCGCCGACCCCCGCTGGGGCCGGATCACGGTCGTGGAACGCGAACGCGCCGTCGTCGACTGGCACCGCGCCGGGCCGCTGGCCGAGCTGTCCGCCGGGGCGCTGGCCGACCCGCGCACGGAGATCGTCGAGGCGGATCTGGTGGAGCACGTCAATGAGACATCCGCCACGTACGACGCGCTGTGCCTGGACATCGACAACGGACCCGACTGGACCGTCACCGAGGGCAACGGCGGGCTGTACTCACCGGCCGGACTGGCGGGCTGCGCACGGGCGTTGACCCCCGGCGGGGTGCTCGCCGTATGGTCCGCGCAGCCCTCTCCGGAATTCGAAGAAACCTTGCGTAATGCCGGGTTCCAACAGGTGCGTACCGAAGAGATCCCCGTTGCCCGGGGCGTTCCGGACGTCGTCCACCTCGGCATCGGGCCTGGATAGCAAAGGCGCGGTGCCTCCCCGTACGCTGCTGCCCTGACGCGGATCATTCAAGCGTCAAGCGCAGTCATGGGATCACCCCACGGATTCCGGAAAGCACACCTCAGGGGCGGGCGATGGAGCAGACACAGACCTCCCACAACGGCACGGCGACGGCCACCCAGGGCGCACAGCGCCGGGTGCTGGTGGTCGAGGACGACCAGACGATCGTGGACGCCATCGCGACCCGCCTGCGCGCCGAGGGATTCCTGGTGCAAACGGCGGGCGACGGCCCGTCCGCCGTCGACACGGCCGAGGCCTGGCAGCCCGACCTGCTGATCCTCGACATCATGCTGCCGGGCTTCGACGGCCTCGAGGTCTGCCGGCGCGTGCAGGCCCAGCGACCGGTGCCGGTGCTGATGCTCACCGCGCGCGACGACGAGACCGACATGCTGGTCGGCCTCGGCGTGGGCGCCGACGACTACATGACCAAGCCGTTCTCGATGCGCGAGCTGGCCGCGCGCGTGCACGTGCTGCTGCGCCGGGTGGAGCGGGCCGTCGTGGCCGCCTCGACGCCGCGCAGCGGCATCCTGCGCCTCGGCGAGCTGGAGATCGACCACGCACAGCGCCGGGTACGGGTGCGCAGCGAGGACGTCCACCTGACGCCCACCGAGTTCGACCTGCTGGTGTGCCTGGCGAACACCCCGCGCGCGGTGCTCTCCCGGGAGCAGCTGCTGGCCGAGGTGTGGGACTGGGCGGACGCCTCCGGCACCCGGACCGTCGACAGCCACATCAAGGCGCTGCGCCGCAAGATCGGGGCCGAACGCATCCGCACCGTGCACGGCGTGGGCTACGCGCTGGAGACGCCCACGCCATGAGTTCGGGACGGGAGGCCGCACGGAGGAGCCCCGGCCCCCGGAGCACCGGGGAGCCCTGGGGCGGCGTACGCCCGTTCTCGATCAAGACCAAGCTGGGCGCGCTGGTCGTCACGTCCGTGCTGATCACCACCGGTCTGTCGGTGATCGCGGTGCACACCAAGACGGAGCTGCGCTTCATCACGGTCTTCTCGATGATCGCCACGCTGCTGATCACGCAGTTCGTGGCGCACTCGCTGACGGCGCCGCTGGACGAGATGAACGCCGTGGCCCGGTCCATCTCGCACGGCGACTACACGCGCCGGGTGCGCGAGAACCGGCGCGACGAGCTGGGCGACCTGGCCGTCACGATCAACCGCATGGCCGACGACCTGGAGGCGCAGGACCTCCAGCGCAAGGAGCTGGTGGCGAACGTCTCGCACGAGCTGCGCACCCCCATCGCGGGCCTGCGCGCGGTGCTGGAGAACATCGTCGACGGCGTCACCGAGGCCGACCCGGAGACCATGCGCACGGCACTGCGGCAGACGGAGCGGCTCGGCCGGCTGGTGGAGACGCTCCTCGACCTGTCCCGCCTGGACAACGGCGTCGTGCCGCTGCGCAAACGGCGCTTCGAGGTGTGGCCGTATCTGTCGGGTGTGCTGAAGGAGGCCAACATGGTCGCCTCGGCGCGGGCGGGCATCGCCTCCGGGTCCGGCAGCCACACGCGCACCGACGTGCATCTGGCCCTCGACGTGTTCCCGTCCGACCTGACCGCGCACGCCGACCCCGAGCGCATTCACCAGGTGGTGGCGAATCTCATCGACAACGCCGTCAAGCACAGCCCGCCGCACGGCCGGGTGACGGTCAGGGCGCGGCGCGGGACGCAGCCGGAGTCCCTCGAGCTGGAGGTCATGGACGAGGGTCCCGGCATTCCGCGCTCGGAGTGGCGACGGGTGTTCGAGCGCTTCAACCGGGGTTCGGTGTCCCGGCCCCACGGCCCCGGCAGCGACGGCGGCACCGGCCTCGGCCTGGCGATCGCCCGCTGGGCGGTCGATCTGCACGGCGGCCGGATCGGTGTGGCCGAATCCGAGCGGGGCTGCCGCATTCTCATCACTCTTCCGGGCCTGCCCCCGGCGTCGAGTTGACGTAGGGTTCGAACCGGAGCACCAAGATCCGCAGGCGTTCTCGCTGGCGGACACGTGTGATCAGGCACAGGCCCGCGAATTCCTCGCCCGGGGCCGCGGTCTCCCCTTCCCAAGCGCAACAGAACCTCGCTTGTTTCCCGCCATTTCCAGCGCCGAAACACGGTCTGCAATGTGACTTACGCGACGTTGAACGGGCCCGGCCTGACCTTCCGGTCCGGGGAGGCGTAGCCTTGATTCCCGCTGTCCACCACCTTGTGAAGCGGAAGAGGGCGGTTCTCGCCGTGTCGCCACAGTCCCCCAGTAACTCGAGCATCTCGACCGACACCGACCAAGCGGGCAAGAACCCCGCGGCCGCGTTCGGTGCCAACGAATGGCTCGTCGACGAGATCTATCAGCAGTACCTCCAGGACCCGAATTCCGTGGACCGAGCCTGGTGGGACTTCTTCGCCGACTACAAGCCCGGGGCGGCCGCCGCCCAGGCCGCGTCCGGCTCCGCGACGAGCGCTCCGCAGGCCGCCCCGGCGCCCCAGGCGCAGGCTCCCGCCCCGGCCGCTCCCGCGCAGCCCGCCCCGGCCCAGGCCCCGGCGGCTCCCCAGCCCGCCGCGGCCCCCGCGAAGCCGGCCGCCGCGGCCCCGGCCGCGAAGCCCGCCGCCAAGCAGGCCGCGAAGCCGCAGCCGAAGGCCGAGCCCGCCACCTCGGCTCCCGAGGGCCCGGAGTTCGTGACGCTGCGCGGCCCGTCCGCCGCGGTCGCCAAGAACATGAACGCCTCCCTGGAGCTGCCCACGGCCACGTCCGTGCGCGCCGTCCCGGTGAAGCTGCTGTTCGACAACCGCATCGTCATCAACAACCACCTCAAGCGCGCCCGGGGCGGGAAGATCTCCTTCACGCACCTGATCGGCTACGCGATGGTGCAGGCCATCAAGGCCATGCCGGCGATGAACCACGCGTTCGGCGAGAAGGACGGCAAGCCGACGCTGATCAAGCCGCCGCACGTCAACCTCGGCCTCGCCATCGACCTGGTCAAGCCCAACGGCGACCGCCAGCTGGTCGTCGCGGCGATCAAGAAGGCCGAGACGCTGAACTTCTTCGAGTTCTGGCAGGCCTACGAGGACATCGTCCGCCGCGCCCGCGACGGCAAGCTGACGATGGACGACTTCACCGGCGTCACGGTCTCCCTGACCAACCCGGGCGGCCTCGGCACCGTGCACTCCGTGCCGCGCCTGATGCCCGGCCAGTCGGTGATCATGGGCGTCGGCTCCATGGACTACCCGGCGGAGTTCCAGGGCACCAGCCAGGACACCCTGAACAAGCTCGGCATCTCGAAGGTCATGACGCTCACGTCGACCTACGACCACCGGGTCATCCAGGGCGCCGCCTCCGGCGAGTTCCTGCGCCAGGTCGCCAACCTGCTCCTCGGCGAGAACGGCTTCTACGACGAGATCTTCGAGGCGCTGCGCATCCCCTACGAGCCGGTCCGCTGGCTCAAGGACATCGACGCCTCGCACGACGACGACGTCACCAAGGCCGCCCGCGTCTTCGAGCTGATCCACTCCTACCGGGTCCGCGGCCACGTCATGGCCGACACCGACCCGCTGGAGTACCAGCAGCGCAAGCACCCCGACCTGGACATCACCGAGCACGGGCTCACCCTGTGGGACCTGGAGCGCGAGTTCGCCGTCGGCGGCTTCGCCGGCAAGTCGATGATGAAGCTGCGCGACATCCTCGGCGTGCTGCGCGACTCGTACTGCCGCACCACCGGCATCGAGTTCATGCACATCCAGGACCCCAAGCAGCGCAAGTGGATCCAGGACCGCGTGGAGCGCGCCCACTCCAAGCTGGAGCGCGAGGAGCAGCTGCGCATCCTTCGCCGGCTGAACGCGGCGGAGGCCTTCGAGACCTTCCTGCAGACCAAGTACGTCGGCCAGAAGCGGTTCTCCCTGGAGGGCGGCGAGTCCGTCATCCCGCTGCTGGACGCCGTGCTGGACTCGGCCGCCGAGTCCCGCCTCGACGAGGTCGTCATCGGCATGGCGCACCGCGGCCGGCTCAACGTGCTGGCCAACGTGGTCGGCAAGTCGTACGCGCAGATCTTCCGCGAGTTCGAGGGCAACCTCGACCCGAAGTCGATGCACGGCTCCGGCGACGTGAAGTACCACCTGGGCGCCGAGGGCACCTTCACCGGTCTGGACGGCGACCAGATCCGCGTCTCGCTGGTGGCCAACCCCTCGCACCTGGAGGCGGTGGACCCGGTCCTGGAGGGCGTCGCGCGCGCCAAGCAGGACATCATCAACAAGGGCGGCACGGACTTCACCGTCCTGCCGGTGGCGATCCACGGCGACGCGGCCTTCGCGGGCCAGGGCGTGGTGGCCGAGACCCTGAACATGTCGCAGCTGCGGGGCTACCGCACCGGCGGCACGGTCCACATCGTCATCAACAACCAGGTCGGCTTCACCGCGGCCCCGGAGTCCTCGCGTTCCTCCATGTACGCGACGGACGTGGCCCGCATGATCGAGGCCCCGATCTTCCACGTGAACGGCGACGACCCGGAGGCCGTCGTGCGCGTCGCGCGGCTCGCCTTCGAGTTCCGCCAGGCGTTCAACAAGGACGTGGTGATCGACCTCATCTGCTACCGCCGCCGCGGTCACAACGAGTCCGACAACCCGGCCTTCACCCAGCCGCTGATGTACGACCTGATCGACCGCAAGCGCTCGGTGCGCAAGCTGTACACCGAGTCGCTGATCGGCCGTGGCGACATCACCCTGGAAGAGGCCGAGCAGGCGCTCCAGGACTACCAGGGCCAGCTGGAGAAGGTCTTCACCGAGGTCCGCGAGGCCACCTCGCAGCCCGCGGCCGCCGAGCCCACCGACCCGCAGGCCGAGTTCCCGGTCTCCGTGAACACGGCGGTCACCGCCGAGGTCGTCAAGCGGATCGCCGAGTCGCAGGTCAACATCCCCGACCACATCACGGTCCACCCGCGTCTGCTGCCGCAGCTGCAGCGCCGGGCGGCGATGGTCGAGGACGGCACGATCGACTGGGGCATGGGCGAGACCCTCGCCGTCGGCTCCCTCCTGCTGGAGGGCGTGCCGGTGCGCCTGGCCGGCCAGGACTCGCAGCGCGGCACCTTCGGCCAGCGGCACGCGGTCATCATCGACCGCGAGACCGGTGACGAGTTCACGCCGCTGCTGTACCTGGCCGACGAGCAGGCCCGGTACAACGTCTACAACTCCCTGCTGTCCGAGTACGCGGCGATGGGCTTCGAGTACGGCTACTCGCTGGCCCGGCCCGACGCGCTCGTGCTGTGGGAGGCGCAGTTCGGCGACTTCGTCAACGGCGCGCAGACGGTCGTGGACGAGTTCATCTCGTCGGCGGAGCAGAAGTGGAACCAGACCTCCGGTGTGGTCCTGCTCCTCCCCCACGGCTACGAGGGCCAGGGCCCGGACCACTCCTCGGCCCGCCCGGAGCGCTTCCTCCAGCTGTGCGCGCAGAACAACATGACGGTCGCGATGCCGACCTCCCCGGCGAACTACTTCCACCTCCTGCGGTGGCAGGTGCACAACCCGCACCACAAGCCGCTGGTCGTCTTCACCCCGAAGTCGATGCTGCGCCTGAAGGCCGCGGCGTCGAAGGCGGAGGAGTTCACCACGGGCGGCTTCCGTCCGGTCATCGGCGACGACTCGGTCGACCCGGCCGCGGTCAAGAAGGTCGTCTTCACCGCCGGCAAGGTCTACTACGACCTCGACGCCGAGCGGAAGAAGCGCGGTGTCACGGACACGGCCATCATCCGCATCGAGCGCCTGTACCCGCTGCCGGGTGCGGAGCTCCAGGCGGAGATCGCCAAGTACCCGAACGCCGAGAAGTACCTGTGGGCCCAGGAGGAGCCGGCGAACCAGGGTGCCTGGCCGTTCATCGCGCTCAACCTGATCGACCACCTGGACCTGGCGGTCGGCGCCGACGTCCCGCACGGCGAGCGCCTGCGCCGCATCTCGCGTCCGCACAGCTCGTCCCCGGCCGTCGGTTCCGCGAAGCGGCACCAGGCCGAGCAGGAGCAGCTGGTGCGCGAGGTGTTCGAGGCCTGAGGCCCCGGACGGCCTGTCCCCGGAGGGCCTGATCCTCCGACGGCCTGATCCTCCGACGGTCTGATGTGAAGGGCCCGGTCCCCCGGTGAATTCCAGGGGCCGGGCCCTTCGTCATGGGCGGAGGACGCCGTCGAGGCCCTCCTCGGGCGGGTCGTAGTACACGGTGAGGTGCTTGACCCAGCCGCCGCCGCGGGGGCTGAAGACCTGCCGGATCCACAGGCCCCGCATGCGGGCGAGGAACTCCTTGACGCTGGTGGACCTGGTGAGTTCCAGCTCCACCGCACGGTGGGCCGCGGCACAGTCCTGGTGGTGCTCGGCGCGGCTCCACACCATGAGCGGATAGCCGAGCGACCGGGCCCGGTCGAGGGCTTCCTTGCCGAGTGCGGCGTGGCGGCACCAGAGCGGAACGGCCTCGGCCGGTGCGTCCCTGAGCAGGGCGGGAACATCGGGCGGCCGGGGCCTCGGCGGTCTGGCCGAGGGGGCGCGCAGCGCCCGCAGCGACCCGCTGCGCACCGCGTCCCAGCGTTCCGGTCCCTGGGACTGGTGGGAGACACGGCGGGGGCCCGGGCCGCGCACGAACACGTTGCACTCGGCCCGCAGTGCGAGGGCGGGCGTCCAGGACTCCACGGCGACGTCCCAGAGCAGGTCCTCCGGCAGCCGGTACTCGACGGTGGGTCTGCGCCGGCTGGTGTCCGCGGCGTCCACCGCTGCCTTCAGGGCCCGTTCCAGTCCCAGTGCCGGAGCTCCCTCCGCGAGCAGCTGGGCGCTCCCGGTGGCCTGGTGCAGCGGGCTGCCGTCCTGGACGGCACGCAGCCTCCAGAAGTGGCCTTCGTCGCCGGGCGTGATGTCGAGCGTGATGCGGCAGCCCGTCGGGACGTCCTCGCGTTCGAGCGTGCGCGCCACATAGCGCTGCTGTTCCGAGGAGAGGGTCACCGGCGCCATGCGTTCGATCCAGGCCCGCAGGTCGGTCCGCTCGGACGACGAGAAGAAGGCGGGCGACCTGTTGCCGAGGTACACCAGGATCCACAGGGCGTACAGCACCACGTCCGCCTCGGAGGCGAGGGCGTACAGGTGCCCGGCGCCGTCGCGCCAGCTGTGGGGCGGGTGGTCCGGCGCGGGCACGTCGTCCCGCGGCAGCAGCCGTACGACCACGTCGGGGTCCGAGGGGGGTTCCAGCCGGGCCAGGATCGCGTAGAGCACCGTCTTCTCGGAGACCGGTGGCGCCACACGGTGCCGGATCCTGGCCTGGTCCCGGTCGTGGGTGGCGACCAGGCCGTGCCACCCCCCTCCGTCGCCGGCGTGCGGGCGCAGGTTCCGCAGGGTCTCGATGCGGACGGCCACTCCCGCGTGCCCGTCGTCCGTCACGTTCGAGACGACGACGCCGACGACGGCACCGTCGTGGCGGCTCAGGACGGGGCCGCCGACGCATTCCGGCGCCAGGGGCTCCCCCGTCAGCCGCATCAGCGTCCCGCCGGGCGCGCCCTCGGACCGCACCGACCAGCCGGCCGACGACAGGGCGCGGCCCTCCCCCAGCGCGGCGCACACGAGGGCGTCCTCCGGCCGGGTGTCCGGCCGGTCGGTGAGCCGCAGGGTGTGGACCACGGGCGAGGAGGTGACCCGGCACAGGGTCAGGAAGCCCGCCGTCGTCGTCGAGAGCAGTTCGTACCGGTGGTGCCACGGGGTCGTCGCGGTGATGTCCGTCGGGTCCGCGCCGGGGGGCAGTCTCTCGAGCACCGCCGCGGCGGTGACCACGAACCCGTCGGCGAGAAGGAATCCGGTGCCGAGGGCCTGCTCGCCCACGGCCAGCCGGACCAGGCCCCGCTCGACGTACTCGTGGCGGACGTCGCCCCAGCCGCTGGACGGCGGCTTCACCGGCTGGACGACGAATCCCGCGGGCCATTCCGTCCGCTCGGAGGTGATGAGCACGTGCCCGCCGGACGGCAGGTAGTCGGGGACGTCCGCGTCGTCCCAGCCGTCGATGACGATCAGCCACCGCAGGGCGGTCTCCCGCAGGACGCGCGCCAGCTCCCGCAGCCGGGTGAACACGCTGCCCTCCGCGGAGAGGCCCAGCTCGACGCCGAGCCGGGCCAGTCGTTCCCGCCGTCCGCCCTGGCTCTCGCCGACCCACCAGACGATGTCGTACGCGTCCTGGTGCCGTCGCGCGTACTCGGCCGCGGCCTCGGTCTTGCCCGTGCCCGGCGGGCCGGAGAGCACGCACACCGCGTCGCGGCGGTCGCGGGACAGGGTGTCGGCCAGCCGCCGCAGCAGCGTGCCCTCCGGCAGCGGGCTGGGCCCGGGGGCGGGCACCCCGTGGCGCAGCCGCAGCCGGCTCACGGGGAGGTTCCCGGCCGCCGACACGGACGCCGCGGACAGCTCCGCGCCGAGCCCGTTCAGCAGACGTCGTCCGGCGTCGACGGCGGTCGTGTCCCACAGCCGGGTCACGACGCCCAGGTCCGCCACCCATGAGTCGGCGGCCACCCGCATCAGGGTGAAGGGCACCAGCTCGCGTGTGACGATCTCCTCCCACAGGGCGCTGTCGCCCGGCAGATCCGCGTACCAGGAGCCGATCAGGAGCGCCGCGCGATCCCCGGGTGCAGCGGGCTGCCACGACCCCAGCCACCGCGGCAGCCCCCGGGGTGTCTCGAGCACATGGCGCCGCACCGGCTGTCCGGCGGCGAGGAGCACCCGCGCCGCCCAGGCCCCCCACGCCTCGTCGTCCCGGACGTACACGAGGTCGACGGTCCCGCTCCGGCCGGCGTCGTGCGGTACGGCGGTCCCGAAGCGTTCGGCGACCAGCCCGGAGACCTCGGCGAAGGCCTCCGCCAGCAGCTCCGTGCCGCCCGACGGCAACAGGGCCTGCCGGTCGCCGGGGCCGGTGCGGGCCAGCGCCGGGAAGTTGCGCTCCCGGCGTCCGAAGTGGCGGTCGACGTACTCGCCGCAGTGCTTGCGCACCAGCAGGGCGTCGCCCCGCGGGAGGTGCCGCAGCAGCGCCTCACGGACCCCGGGCCGGAAGGCGTACCAGCCGTCCTGCGGGCCGCGCTCCAGCAAGCCGCTGAGCAGGACCTCGGCCAGCACCTCGGGTCCGGACCTCGGCTGCATGGCGCGCTGGACGAGCTGCATCACGGGAAGGGTGAGGGGTATCGCCGAGAAGGAGGCGGCCAGGTGCACGGCGGGGCGCGAGGCGGTCCGGCGGAAGGCGCGCACGGCCGTCTCGCCGTCGGCCCCTGGGCGGGCGGGCCTGGACGGCGCCGCCGGGTGGTCGGCACGGACCCAGGCCGCGGCGGCGGGCAGCGCCAGTCCCGTGGAGCCGGACAGCAGCCGTGCCCAGGTGCCGAGCGCGGTGCGGGTCGGTGCGAGGACGGGCACGGGCAGCGCTCCGGCCGGTGCCGTCGCGCCGTCCGCCGGTACGAAGTCCAGACGGGCGCCGAGGCCCTCCCGGCGGCGCAGGGTGCCGGGCAGCGCGGGCAGGTGGGTGCGCCGCCACATCCGCTGGGGCAGCGGCTGGACGACCGCGACGGGTGCCACCCTGCCCCAGTGGTGCAGGAGCCGCTGCATCCGGCCGGAGCGCCACAGGGGTCCGGCGCAGTCGCTGAGGACCAGGGTGAGCTGCCGTCCCGTCGGGTCGCGCAGCTGCTCGGCGGCGCGCAGCGCCCGCTCGCCGTCCCGGGAGGTGGCCGCGACCAGCTCGCCGTCGTCGCCCTCGCGGAGGTGATGCACCGTCACTTCCCGGAAGGCGCCCAGGCCGGAGCAGATCCGGTGCAGTTCGTCCAGCGCGGTCTCCCAGACGCCGGTCGAGGTCGAGACGTCCATGAGCAGCCGCAGCCGGGACTCGCGCCGGGTGGTGGCGCGCAGGACCGGGAGCAGCAGGCGGGTCTCGGCGGCCTGCTCCGCGGTGGCCTGTTCGTCGAGGTGGAGCGCCGCGGCGCGGACCGGCGGGCGGTAGTGCTGGAGGGGGCGCAGCGCCCGCTGGAGGCCGAGCGGGTACGGCAGCGCGGTGGCCATCGGCACCCGGACGCGGACGGCGTCGGGGTCCGCCGGGCCGGTCCCGGCCGGCCGGGGGCCGTCGGGATCGGGGCGTTCGGCGTGCAGCCGGGTCGGTGCGGCGTCGAGCGGCGCCGGCGCGGTGTCCGGCGTTCCGGGCGCGGAGTGCGGGGGCCGGGAGTCCGGCTCGCCGCCCCCGCCGCCCGGCTCGCCGTCCCCGGAGCGGCCGGCGGACATCGCCGCCGGGCTCACGTACCGGGCCAGCCACAGCGCCTCGGCGAGCTCGCGTGCGGACGGCTCGGCGCCGAGCGCGCGCAGCCGTTCGGCGAGTTCGCCCACCTGCCCGTCCGGTGCGGCCATCAGCGGCGCCCGCTCCCGTGGTCGCCGTGGTCGAGGGGCCGCATCAGCAGGTCGGCCAGGCGCTGCCGGTCGGGTTCGCGGTCACGCACCGCCTCCTGCGTGAGGTAGATGGCGTTGAGGAGCTGGTCGGCGGCGCGCAGGGCGCCGGGGGCGGAACCGAGGAAGGAGTCGATGAGCTCCTCGTGGCGGCCGGCGTCCGCGCCGCCGAAGTGGGCGTCGACCATGGCGCCGAGGCGCGCCCGGCCCCACTCGTCGTTGCGCGGGGAGGGCAGGTCGAGGTGGAGGCAGCGGCGCAGCAGCGGGGCGGGGAAGTCCCGCTCGCCGTTGCTTGTCATCACCACGACGGGGAAGGCCCGGCAGCGGACCAGCCCGTCGTGCACGGTGGCGTGGCGGTCGTCGTCGGTGAGCACGTCCACCGCGCCCTGCCGTCCGGCGATGCGTTGGAGCTCGGGGATCCGGAACTCGCCCTCCTCCAGGGCGTTCAGCAGGTCGTTGGGCAGGTCGATGTCGCTCTTGTCGAGTTCGTCGACGAGCAGCACACGGGGCCGTTCGTGCGGCAGCAGGGCGGTGCCCAGCGGGCCGAGGCGCAGATACTCGCCGATGTCCCGGTGGTCCTCGCCGCGCAGCTTGGCCATCTGGGTGTCCTGGAGCCGGGCGATGGCGTCGTAGGTGTAGAGGCCGTCCTTGAGGGTGGTGCGGCTGACGACGGGCCACTGGAGGACCCGGCCGAGACCGAGTTCGTGGGCGATGGCGTGGGCGAGCGTGGACTTGCCGGAACCGGGGTCGCCGGTCACCAGCAGCGGGCGGCGCAGGTAGAGGGCGGCGTTGACGAGTTCCAGGTCCTCGGGGCGCCAGGCGATGCGCCGGCCGCCGCGGGTGCCGAGCCGCCGGGTGGACTCGCTGCCGAGCGGCGGTACGGCCTCGGTGACGGGCGCGCCGTCGAAGTCGCGCCAGGGCGGCGCGGGGGGCAGCCGGGTGATCCCGTCGTGCGGCTCACCGGTGCCCCGGTAGATGTGCCAGTCCGTCTCGGGGGTCTCGGTCACGGGGACTCCAGCAGGTCGTCGCAGAGCGGGATCGGGCGGCGCGGGTCGTCGTAGAGGAGGGCGAGGTCCTCGGCCCAGTAGGCCTGGGGGTCGGCGTTGCTGACGCGTTCCCGCAGGGCGCGCAGGTGCTCGGGCAGGGCGGTGGCCCGGCCGGTGGTGGCGAGCAGTTCGGCCGCCTTCTCGTGCAGCCGGTCGCAGTCCGGGCCGCAGCCGTGCGTGTGCTCGGCCCTGAGGTGCCAGAGGATGACGCCGTATCCGGCGCCGAGGGCCTGGGTGAGCGTGGTGGTGCTCTCGGCCGGCGGCCGGCACAGCACCGGGACCGCGCCCGGCGGTGCCTCGGCCAGGGCCCGCGCGGCGGCGTCCGACTGCACCGCAAGCGCCTTGGGGGCGTTCTCCGCGACGCCGTGCCAGCGCTCCCGCCACATCTCGGTGGGCTCGCCGCGGCGTTTGAGGCAGCGCAGGACGACCTGGCGGTGCACGCCGAAGGGGCGTTCGGCGGGGTGCGGTTTGAGGCTGCTCACCACGGGGCCCGGCCGCCACAGATGGACGTTCACGCCGAAGTGCTCGACGGGCAGCGCGAGTTCCAGCCGGGCCCGGCGGTGCCCGTCGAGCCTGCCGAAGGTGCGGGTGAGCGGCTCGTTGAGGAGGTACGGGAGTTCGGCCAGGGAGGCGCCTTCGCCGTCGGTGTCCTGGTCCACCGTGCGTACGGTGTCCGCTCCCCCGGTCCAGGCCCAGATGCGCCAGTGGAAGCGGTCGTGCGGCCGGAAGAGGTCGGGTTCCAGCTCGACTGCGACGACGGGGCCTTCGTCGTCCGGCTCCCTCCCGACGCCGACGGCCGCCGCGGCCGGGGCGGGGGCCGCCGGTGCGCACGGCGCCCGGTGGCCGCGGGGACCGGTGTCGGGACCGCCGGACGCGACCGGAGGGTGGTCCCGGCCCTGCGGGGCGCCGTGGGCGGGGTGGTCCGGCGGCCTGCGGTGGTCCGGCGGCCGGACGGGGGCGGCGGTGCGCAGCAGGGCGCGCAGATGCCGGGGCAGCCGCGCGGCGCGGCGCTCGACCCAGCGCTCCAGGTCGGCGACCGCTTCCGGGGCGCGGTCCGCGCAGGCGGCGGCGACGGCGCGCAGATAGTGCAGGGAGACGACGTCGGCGCCCTCCCGGTGGTCGTAGAGCCAGCCGTGTCCGTCGCGCCAGTCGTGCGGGGCGTGCTCGTCCTCCCAGAGCGGCTCGTCGCCGAGGACGCGTTCGATCAGGGTCTGCAGCTGGGCCGGTGAGGCCGGGCGGGGCAGCTCGGCGAGCAGCGCGGCGGCCCGGGCGCTGTCGCGGGGGTCCCAGCGGCGTTCGGCGCCCGCGCACAGCTCGGCCTGGGCGTCCACCCAGGAGAGGGCTCCGTCGGTCTGCTCGTGCCAGAGGTCGTGGGCCCGGATCAGGGCCGCGTACGGGTCGGGTCCGAGGGCGGACTCGCCGTCGACGGGCACCGCGCGCCGAAAGCCGCGCAACGCGGTCACGGCGACGGCGAGACCGCCGTCCTTCTGCGCCCGCCGCGCCTTGACGACCCCGGCCACCAGCCCGCGTTCCCGGTCGAGCAGCGGTCCGCCGGAGGCCCCGTGCGGGATCTCCACGTGCGGGGCGAGGGTCAGCCCGTACGCCCCGTCCCTGCCGTTGCACTCGGTCTGGCCGCTCCACCGCTGTGGCGCCCCGGCCGACACCGGGCGCCAGCCGTGGGCCGTGACGGCGATCGGCGGGTCGTAGCGGTCGGTGAGGCGCACGCACGTGTGGTCGATGGGGTCCGTCACCCGGAGCAGGGCGAGATCCTGCTCCGGGTCCGTGCCCCCGCCGAGCCAGTACGCCGTGCGGGCCCGCGCCCGCACCCGCTGGTGTCCCTGGAGGAGCAGGTCGGCCGCGTGCTCCGGGCCGCCGGCCGGCGCCAGGACGTGGGCGCAGGTCAGCACCCAGTCGGGTGCCACGAAGAAGCCGCTGCCCCACAGTCTGTCCGGTTCGCCCGCCGGGCCTATCCGTACGGTGGCACGGGAGAGCAGTGCGTCGAGCCTGCCCGTCATGCCGTCGGCGTGCTCTGCCCGTCGGCGGGGGCCGCGTCCGCCGCGCCGTCGGAGCGCCAGGTGAGGGTGATGGAGAGGGCCGCCTTGGCCTCGCCGTCGGCGAGCAGGGCGACGGCCTTGCCGGGCTTGACGGCGAGCTCGACCCCGAAGGTGGCGCTCACCTCGTCGGGGGCCACGGTGCGCGCCGCCTCGAGCACGGCCGAGCCCACGCCCCGCACCAGGTCGCCCAGCTGGTCGACCTTGGCCGCCATGTGGTCGAGGGCGCCGACGTCCTCGTACGAGAACTCGTCCGGGCCGCCCGGCAGCTGATCCGGTTCGAGCACGCTCACGCGCGCGAGAACCGTCCGGCCGCCCGGAAGCTCGATCTCCTGGATCCTGCGGTGGTCCATGGTGTCCCCCTGTGCCGCGCCACCGGGGCAACTCCCGGAGACCCGCACCTCGTTGTGCCCTTGCGACTGCGGTGATGCCATTCTGCACAACCGCGTGACCGCACGGGCGCTGTTCGGACAGGTCAGAGCCCCGCGCGCGGGCGCATAACCTGGACGGGTAGGACCCGAGGCCCCAGGCGGCCCATCCCCAGGAGAGCGACTGTGTACTTCACCGATCGAGGCATCGAGGAACTGGAGAAGCGGCGCGGTGAGGAGGAGGTCACCTTCGAGTGGCTCGCCGAGCAGCTGCGGACGTTCGTCGACCTGAACCCGGACTTCGAGGTACCGGTGGAGCGGCTGGCGACGTGGCTGGCCCGGCTGGACGACGAGGACGAGGACGAGTAGGGACGACTGCTTTTCGCCGCTGAACTCCCGCGGGGTGCCGGTACACGGCACCCCGTTTCGCATGTCCGGGCCGCGCTCGGCCTCCCCGGACCGGACGGGTGGCCACCCGAACGACCGCGAGTGGGGTGACCACACGAACGGGTGTCTTGACTTCCGACCACCACGATATATCGTGAATGACGGAGGACGCGATATGGCGCGTTCGGTCAGGAGGTCCCCAGCATGTCCGAGTGGTCCGTCGCGGAGCCCAGGAAGCTCACCTTCGACGAGTCCGTGAGCGAGCTCCACGTCCGCATCGTCAACGGAACGGTGAACGTGGTGGGCACGGACGAGGGTTCCGCCAGACTGGAGGTCTCCGAGATCCAGGGCCCGCCCCTGCTCGTCACCCACCGGGACGGCACCCTCACGGTGGCGTACGAGGACCTGCCCTGGAAGGGCTTCCTCAAGTGGCTCGACCGCAAGGGCTGGCGCCGCAGCGCGGTAGTCTCGCTGGCCGTGCCCGCCCGAACTCGCGTGGAGGTGGGCGTCGTCGGCGCGGCGGCCGTCGTCTCCGGCATCGACGGACGCACCGAGGTGAAGGGCGTCTCCGGGGACACCACCCTGGTGGGCCTGAGGGGCCCGGTCCGCGCGGACACGGTCGCGGGGAGTCTGGAGGCCCAGGCGCTCACCGGAGACCTCCGCTTCAACTCGGTCTCCGGGGACCTGACGGTCGTGGAGGCCGGTTCGTCGGTCAAGGCGGACTCGGTGAGCGGTTCGATGATCGTCGACCTGGACCCGACCGACGGGCCGACGGACATCGGCCTGACCAGCGTCTCGGGCGAGATCGCCATCCGGCTGCCGCAGCCCGCCGACGCCGAGGTGGAGGCCAACACCGCCAGCGGCACGGTCTCCAGCGCCTTCGAGGACCTCCGGGTGACCGGCCAGTGGGGCGCCAAGCGGATCACCGGCCGGCTCGGCGCGGGCAACGGCCGGCTGAAGGCCACGACGGTCTCCGGCTCCATCGCGCTGCTGCGCCGGCCGCCGGCGGAGGAGTCGCCCTGGGGGCCGGAGCCGGAACAGCGAGGGCCGCAGGACACCGGACCGGCGGGCGGCACGCCGCGCGAGTCGGGGGACAATTCCGCTTCCGGCCCGGACGACGGCGCCACCGACGCCCCGGCCGACGGCACGACCGACAAGAAGGTGCTCTGACATGCCCCCCGTCTTCGCCCACGGCCGCCTCCGCCTGTACTTGCTGAAGCTGCTCGACGAGGCCCCGCGCCACGGGTACGAGGTGATCCGGCTCCTCGAGGAGCGCTTCCAGGGCCTCTACGCCCCGTCGGCGGGCACGGTGTACCCGCGCCTGGCCAAGCTGGAGGCCGAGGGCCTGGTCACCCACACCACCGAGGGCGGCCGCAAGGTGTACGCGATCACCGACGCGGGCCGCGCCGAGCTGGCCGACCGCAGCGGCGAGCTGGCCGACCTGGAGCTGGAGATCCGCGACTCGGTCGCCGAGCTCGCGGCGGAGATCCGGGCGGATGTGCGCGGCGCCGCCGGTGATCTGCGCCGGGAGATGCGGGCCGCGGCCGGCGAGGCCCGCCGGGGCGGCGGTACCCGGGCAGAGGGGGCCGGGGGCCTCGGTGAGGGCGTCGACCTCGGCGACAAGGAGGCCTGGCGCGCCGCCAAGGAGGAGATGCGCCGGGTCAAGCAGGAGTGGAAGGAGCAGGCCCGCCGCGCCAAGGACGAGAGCCGCCGCGCCCGTGACGAGGCCCAGCGGGCCCGGCGCCAGGCCAAGGAGGCGCAGGAGCGGGCCCGCGCCCAGGCACAGGAGGAGGTTCAGCGCATCGCCCAGCGGGTCCAGGAGCAGATGCAGGACCACTTCTCGCGGGGCGACTGGCCGACGGGACTGCGCGAGGGCCTGGGCGAGCTGGTGAAGGAGGTCGGCGAGTTCGGCAAGGACTTCGGCCGGGACTGGGGCTTCGGCCGTACCGACACCGATACGTCCGCCACGTCCGCCTCCCGGCCGGACTACTCACGCACCCCCGCGGACTTCCCGGCGGTATACGAGCCGGCGTGGGCCCACGAGGACACCGCGGACTCCACCGGTGACCCGGCGCGCGATCTGGACCGGCTGCTGGACCGCTTCCGGGACGGGATCCGGGACGCGGCCCGCGACCACGGCGTCACGGCCGACCAGCTCCGGGACGCCCGGGGCGAGCTGTCGGCCGCGGCCGCCCGCATCGGCGCGATCCTGCGGGCGCCGAAGGTCTGAGCAGGCACGGGAGGGGGTCGGCCGGGTCAGGCGCAGGCCTTTCCCCCGGCGCCGAGGACCCTGGTCAGCGTCTCCTGGGTGACCCCGTGGTCGGCGAGCACCTCGGCGGGGACACCGGGGCGGACGGTCAGGGCGAGAAGAAGGTGCTCGTCACCGATGTACCGCTCACGGCGGGCGATGGCGACCCGCAGGGCCTTCTCCAGGACCTCCTTGGCGTCCCGGCCGAAAGGTCGGCGCCCGGACCACGGGCGCCCGCCCTTCCGGTCGCCGGACATCGCGCCGACGCCGTGAGCCTCCTCGACCCGGGCGACGATCTGCGAGACGTCGATCCCCAGACCGGCGAGCGCCTCGGTCTCGGCCTGCGACAGGCCGGCGTGCCGCCGCGCCTCCTCCAGGGCCCGCCGCACCGAGACCGCGCCCTCACCGTCCCCGCCGATCCCGAGCGCCGTCAGCGCGAACGAGGCGCGGCTGCCCTCCCGGTCCAGCAGGGCGAGGAGCAGGTGCTCGGCACCGACGGCCCCCGCCTGCGTCCGTTCGGCGTGCTCGACCGCCCCGTGGACCACGGCACGGGCGTCCTTCGTGAACCGCTCGAACATCAATGCCTCCCGTACTTCTTGTGCACGGCCTGCCTGCTGACCCCGAGTTCCGTGGCGATCTCCTGCCACGACCAGCCCTGATGGCGCGCACTGCGTACCTGCACCGCCTCCAGCTGCTCCAGCAGCCTGCGCAGTGCGGCGACGGCGCGCAGTCCGACCCGGGGGTCACGGTCACCCGCACGCGCGGCGAGATCCGTTGCTTCGCTCATGTAGTCAACTTAGGTTGACATGCCGGGTCGCGTCAACCCACATTGACACCTGGCCGCGTCGGGAAACGCGAACGGCGGGCCCGGAACACCGGACCCGCCGCGCACGGACATGGAAGGCGGGGATCAGGACCCACTGAGCACGATCTTGCCGAACAGCTCACCGGACGCCATCCGCTCGAAGCCCTCGCGGGCCCGGTCCAGCGGAAGCACCTCGTCGATGACGGGGCGCACGCCGGTGGCCGCGCAGAAGGACAGCAGGTCGTCCAGCTCCTCCTTGGTGCCCATCGTCGAACCGACGACCTTGAGCTCCAGGAAGAAGATCCGGGTCAGCTCGGCGTGGGAAGGCCGGTCGCCGCTGGTGGCGCCCGAGATGACGAGCGTGCCGCCCGGCCTGAGCGACTTCACCGAGTGGGACCAGGTCGCGGCGCCCACGGTCTCGATGACGGCGTCGACCCGCTGCGGCAGTCGCGCCCCGGGCTCCACGGCCTCCACCGCGCCCAGCTCCAGGGCCCGCTTCCGCTTGGCCTCGTCCCGGCTGGTGGCGAAGACCCGCAGCCCGGCGGCCTTGCCGAGCACGATCGCGGCCGTGGCGACCCCGCCACCGGCGCCCTGCACCAGCACCGAATCACCGGGACGCACCCCGGCATTGGTGAACAGCATCCGGTAGGCCGTCAGCCAGGCGGTCGGCAGACAGGCGGCCTCGGCGAAGGAGAGCTCCTTGGGCTTCGGCAGGATGTTCCAGGTCGGCACGGCGACCTGCTCGGCGAACGTCCCCGGGTAGCGCTCGGTGAGGATGGAGCGGGGCTCCTTCGGCCCGACCCCGTGGCCGGTCTGGCCGATCACGGAGTGCAGGACCACCTCGTTGCCGTCGGCGTCGACACCGGCGGCGTCGCAGCCGAGGATCATCGGCAGCCGGTCCTCCGGGAGACCGACACCACGCAGGGACCACAGGTCGTGGTGATTGAGGGAAGCGGCCCGCACATCGACGACACTCCAGCCGGGACGGACCTCGGGGGCCGGACGCTCCCCCAACTCCAGACCGTTCAGCGGCTGGTCGCGGTCGATTCGGGCGGCGTAGACAGCGAACATGACCTTGACCATAGGTTCCCCACGGCCCATCCGAAACCGCCCGCCCCTGTGACACACACCCTCTTGCCACACACGGCCCCAGCTGCGGGCAGCCAGCCCCATTGCCGCCCCAGCTGCGGGCAGTCGTGCCGCTGGGGCGGCACGGGTGGGCGCAGCGGCACCCCGTCAGCACCGGGCAGCGTCACCCACCCCTGCCCGGCACCGGACCGCCCACCCACCCAACGCAAACGACCCCGCCCCCAGGGGGACGAGGCCGCTCACACGCACGTCACACCATCACCGACGCGCCACACCCTCCGCCCGGGCCGCCGCAGCCACCGCAGCCGTCACCGCCGGCGCCACCCGCTCGTCGAACGGCGACGGGATGACGTAGTCCGCCGCGAGGTCGTCCCCGACCACGGACGCCAGCGCCTCCGCCGCCGCGAGCTTCATGCCCTCGGTGATCCGCGACGCCCGCACCTGAAGCGCGCCCGCGAAGATGCCCGGGAACGCCAGCACGTTGTTGATCTGGTTCGGGAAGTCGGACCGCCCGGTCGCGACGACTGCCGCGTACTTGTGGGCGACCTCGGGGTGCACCTCGGGGTTCGGGTTGGCCATGGCGAAGACGAACGCGCCCTTCGCCATCGAGGCCACCGCCTCCTCCGGCACCGTGCCGCCGGAGACGCCGATGAAGACGTCGGCGCCCGCGAGGGCCTCCTCCAGCGAGCCGGACAGCCCGGCCTTGTTGGTGAAGGAGGCCAGCTCCTGCTTCACGGACGTCAGATCGCTCCGGTCCGCCGAGACGACGCCCTTGCGGTCGGCCACCGCGACGTCCCCGATGCCGGCCTCGACCAGCATCTTGGCGATGGCGACGCCGGCCGCGCCCGCGCCCGAGATCACCGCCCGCAGCTCACCCAGCGTCCGCCCGCTCAGCCGCGCCGCGTTCCGCAGCGCCGCCAGCGTCACGACCGCCGTACCGTGCTGGTCGTCGTGGAAGATCGGGATGTCCAGCCGCTCCTGGAGCTTGCGCTCGATCTCGAAGCACCGCGGCGCCGAGATGTCCTCCAGGTTGACTCCGCCGAACGAGGGCGCGAGGCGCACCACCGTCTCGACGATCTCGTCGGCGTCCGTGCAGTCCAGCGCGATCGGGACCGCGTCCACGCCGCCGAACTGCTTGAAGAGGATCGCCTTGCCTTCCATCACCGGAAGGGAGGCCTCGGGCCCGATGTCCCCGAGTCCCAGAACCGCCGTACCGTCCGTCACGACCGCCACGACCGACGACTTCCACGTGTAGTCGTGCACCAGGTCGGGCTGCTCGGCGATCGCGCTGCACACTTTCGCGACGCCGGGCGTGTACGCCAGGGACAGGTCGTCCTTGTCGCGGACCGGCACGGTGGCCTGCACAGCCATCTTGCCGCCGCGGTGCAGCGCGAACGCCGGGTCGAAGGAGTCGAGGGGCTCCGCCCCGGCCTCCCGGTCCGTACTGACGTCGCTGTCGCTGCGAGGATTGACGATCTCCGCTGCCACTTTGTCTTACCCCTTAAGTGTTCATGGTTTGAGGGTTTGTCCACTCCTGGTGAGGGGTGGGCGGGCACCGCCCAGGGACATGGCACGTTGATGCGCATGGGCCCCTGCGCGACGGGCGCGCCGCACACGCGCCCTGAGCCCCTGATGAGGGGTGTAAAGAACCTTCTTACCCGACGGACACCTCCCGCGACGAGTCCGATAAGTGCAAGCTCACATGTCGGACGCGGTACGCCGCATGCCGGTGACATGACTCATAGCCATGCATCCGGTCAACTTCCCGGTACCTCTTGACAGTCCCGGAGAACGGGATCTCGACGGGGACACACACCCGCGAACCGTGTCCGCATAACGAGAAATACCGAAGATCTTCCGGCCGGAAGGGTCGATTCCCGCAAAGGTTCGGTCGCGATGTACCGACCTGATGGGGTTCGGGGGGTCACCCGTTATCCGATTTTGACATGACGACTCCCCTGAACGGCCGAGTCCGAATGGCAAGATGCCGTAATCACACGAGGTCGCGGCACTCGAAGGTGTGTGCTCTCGTCGACCCACCGCGCCTGTCGGTCCCCCGGCCGGCGTCCCGTCCCATCGGCAACTCCATCATCCGCCGGAGGAACCACCATGACCGCAAGCTCCACCCGTCGTCCGACCGCCGCGCAGTCCCGGCTAGCAGCGGTCGGTGCGATCGCGGTCGCAGGCGCTCTGCTGCTCACCGGATGCGGCGACCAGACCAAGAAGAACGACGGCGGCGGCGACAGCCAGTCCGCATCGAAGGCCCCGCTGGCCGAAAAGCTGCCCCAGGCGATACGCGACAAGGGCGTCATCAAGGTCGGATCCGACATCGCCTACGCTCCGGTCGAGTTCAAGGACGACTCCGGCAAGACGGTCGGCATCGACCCCGATCTCGCGGACGCCCTGGGCAAGCAGCTCGGCGTGAAGTTCGAATTCCAGAACGCCACGTTCGACACCCTGGTCGGCGGTCTCGCGTCCAAGCGCTACGACATCGCCATGTCGGCCATGACCGACACCAAGGACCGGCAGGAGGGCATCGACGCCGACACCGGCAAGAAGGTCGGCGCCGGCGTCGACTTCGTCGACTACTTCACCGCGGGCGTCTCGCTCTACACCAACAAGGGCGACGACCAGGGCATCAAGACCTGGGACGACCTGTGCGGCAAGACCATGGCCGTGCAGCGCAACACCTTCTCCCACGACCTCGCCAAGGAACAGGCGCAGAAGTGCGAGAAGGCCGGCAAGAAGACCCTGAAGATCGAGGACTTCGCGACCAACCCCGAGGCCGAGACCCGGATGCGCTCCAAGGGCGCGAACGTCGTCTCCGCCGACTTCCCGATCGCCGCGTACTCGGTGAAGAACTCCGGTGGCGGCAAGTACTTCGAGATCGTCGGCGACCAGGTCGAGGCGGGCCCGTACGGAATCGCCGTCGCCAAGGACAACACCCAGCTGCGCGACGCGCTGCAGGCGGCCGTCCAGGCGGTCATCGACAGCGGCGAGTACAAGAAGATCGTCGAGAAGTGGGGTGTCGCGGACGGCGCGATCACCGAGGCCAAGATCAACGGCGGCTCCTGAACCGTCCCGTTCGACGCGGCTCTGAAAGGCTCCATCCGTGACTGTTGACGTCAACAAGACGACCGGTCCCGACGCGAGGCCCCCCGCCGGACCGGAGGCCATCAAGGCCGTTCCGGTCCGGCACCCGGGACGGTACGTGTCCGCGGTCGTCGCGCTCGCCCTCCTGGGCGCGGTCGTCTACGCCTTCGCCCAAGGCAAGATCAACTGGGGCGCGATCCCCGACTACTTCTTCGACGACCGCATCCTCGACGGTGTCTGGAACACCCTCCAGCTCACCGTGCTGTCGATGGTGATCGGCATCGCCGGCGGCATCCTGCTCGCCGTGATGCGCCTGTCGAAGAACCCGGTGACCTCGTCCATCGCGTGGTTCTACATCTGGTTCTTCCGCGGTACCCCGGTCCTGGTCCAGCTCTTCGTCTGGTTCAACCTGGGCCTGGTCTTCGAGTACATCAACCTGGGTCCGTTCTACAAGGACTACTGGTCGTCCTTCATGACGCCGCTGCTGACGGCGCTGCTCGGCCTGGGCCTCAACGAGGCCGCCTACATGGCGGAGATCTGCCGTGCCGGTCTCCTCTCGGTCGACGAGGGGCAGACCGAGGCGTCGCACGCCCTGGGCATGAGCCACACGAAGACGCTCCGCCGGATCGTGATCCCGCAGGCGATGCGGGTCATCGTGCCGCCGACGGGCAACGAGGTCATCAACATGCTGAAGACGACTTCGCTCGTCTCGGCGGTGCAGTTCTACGACCTGTTCAAGCAGGCACAGGACATCGGCCAGAACGCGGGCTCCACGGTGGAGATGTACTTCCTGGCCGCCGCCTGGTACCTGATCATGACCTCGATCCTGAGCGTCGGGCAGTACTACGTCGAGCGTTACTACGCCCGCGGGTCGAGCCGCTCCCTGCCGCCGACGCCGTGGCAGCGCTTCAGGACCGCGGTTCTGCCCACGCGCCGCCCGAAGGGAGCCGCGGCATGAAGCAGTCCTCCCACGCCATGGTGAAGGCCGAGGGCGTCCACAAGTCCTTCGGTCAGGTCGAGGTCCTCAAGGGCATCGACCTGGAGGTGAAGCAGGGCGAGGTGTTCTGCCTCATCGGCCCCTCCGGCTCCGGCAAGTCGACCTTCCTGCGGTGCATCAACCACCTGGAGAAGATCAACGCCGGCCGGCTGTACGTAGACGGCGACCTGGTCGGCTACCGCCAGAAGGGCGACAAGCTCTACGAGCTCAAGGACAGCGAGGTCGCCCTCAAGCGCCGGGACATCGGCATGGTCTTCCAGCGCTTCAACCTGTTCCCGCACATGACGGCCGTCGAGAACGTCATGGAGGCCCCGGTCCAGGTCAAGGGCGTCAGCAGGACGCAGGCCAGGGAGCGCGCCATGCAGCTCCTGGAGCGCGTGGGCCTGGGCGACAAGTCCGGGAACTACCCCTCGCAGCTCTCCGGCGGCCAGCAGCAGCGGGTCGCGATCGCGCGGGCCCTGGCGATGGACCCGAAGCTGATGCTGTTCGACGAGCCGACCTCGGCCCTGGACCCGGAGCTGGTCGGTGACGTCCTGGACGTCATGCGCGACCTGGCCGAGTCCGGCATGACGATGGTCGTCGTCACCCACGAGATGGGCTTCGCCCGCGAGGTGGGCGACAGCCTGGTCTTCATGGACGGCGGCGTGGTGGTCGAGTCGGGCAATCCGCGCGACGTGCTGACCGACCCGCAGCACGAGCGGACGAAGTCGTTCCTGTCCAAGGTCCTCTGAGCGCGCACGCACGCCGAGGGGCGGTACGGATCTCCGTGCCGCCCCTCGGCGCGTGGTAGCGCCCAAATGCTCCGGCGCCCTACTTCAGCGCGAGCAGCAGCGTGTCCGACGGCGAGCACCACACCGGCCGCACCTCGCCGAAGCCCTTCTCGCGCAGCACGCGCGCGTGCCAGGCCGCCGAGGGCATGTCGCCGTCGGCGTGCTCGCCGTAGATCTCGAAGCGCCGGGCCGTGGGCTCGGCGAGGACGGGGTCCTTCGCGGCCACCTGCCACCATTCGGCCCAGTCGAGGGCGCCGCCGCGCTTTCCGTCGTCCATACGGGCGTGCCGCTGCGCGCGCTCGGCCGCGTTGATCCGGGGCGTGGTCTCGTCGATCATGTGGTCCGCGTTCATGAAGACGCCGCCGTCGCGGACCACCTCCGCGACCTGACCGTAGAGGGCCGCGAGGGGTTCGGAGTGGAGCCAGTGCAGGGCCGTCGCGGTCAGGACGGCGTCGTAGGAGTCGTACGGCAGCTTCGCCGTCCAGTCGGGGTCCTTGAGGTCGGCGGTGACGAAGGAGACCCGGTCGTCGCCCTCGAAGGTGCCCTCGGCGATCGTGAGGAGCGCCGGGTCGAGGTCCACGCCGGTGCTGACGGCGTCCGGGAACCGGGCGAGCAGCCGGGCGGTGATGGTGCCGGTGCCGCAGGCGAGGTCGAGCACCCGCGGTGCGGTGCCGGTCAACGCCTCGACCATGTCGAGCATGATCCGGAAGCGTTCCTCGCGGTCCGGCATGTACCACTCCTGCTGCCGGTCCCAGCTCTCCTGCCAGGCGTTCCAGTCGGTACCTGCGGTGGTGATCTGCGCGTCCGTCATCGAGCCCCTCCGTCACAGCGACACACGTAATACCCTGTAGGCACGATCAGCTGTTACCTGATCGCAGGCACGACCATAGAGCCCCTTCGTAAGGACTACAAGTGGAACTGGCCTATTACTCGGATTACGCCGTACGCCTCGTCAACACCGAGGAACCGGCGCGGGCGCAGGACTCCCTGACCTCCGTCGAGGCCGTCCGCGAACTCTTCGGCGCCAACCAGTCGGCGGCCCGGCGGGCCACGGACTCGGACGTGACCCGGTTCCGCTCGGTCCGGGGGCGGCTGCGGGCGGTCTTCGAGGCGGCCGACGAGGGCGACGAGACGCTCGCGGTGGACCTGCTCAACTCACTGCTCCTGGAGTTCCCGGTGAGCCCGCAGATCTCCGGCCACGACCACCGGGACGACGACGGCCGCCCCCTGTGGCACATGCACCTGGCGGACCACCCGTCCAACGCGACCGCCGGTTACGCGGCCATCGCCGCGATGGGCCTGGCCTTCCACCTCACCGAGTACGGCGTGGACCGCCTCGGCCTGTGCGAGGCCTCTCCCTGCCGCAACGCCTACCTGGACACCTCCACCAACCGCTCCCGGCGCTACTGCTCCGACCGTTGCGCCACCCGGGCCAACGTGGCGGCCTACCGCGCCCGCAAACGCCTGGAGGCGGACCGGTCGGACAGCACCGGCCTGAGCGCCGAGACGGCCCAGCGGACCACGGCGAGCGGCGAGCGCTGACCGCGCCCGCGGGGCCGGTACCGCAACCGCACCCTGCCCAGTACGAGCTCCTCGGGGACCACCCCGTAGTCGGTGCTGTCGCCGCCGGCGAAGGCGTTGTCCCCGAGCACCCACCAGCCTGCCCCACGCCGCTCCACCGCCCGCTTGACGACCAGCAGGTCCTGCTGGAAGGGGTGCCGCAGGACGACCACGTCACCGGGCCTGACCGCGGCTCCCCAGTGCACGAGGAGCAGGTCCCCGTGGTGCAGCGTGGGCACCATGGACGGCCCGGTCACCTCGGCCGGCCCGAACGGCAGCGGCCCTCTCGCGCGCTCGGTCTCCTGCGACAGCTCCGGCATCACCCGGCACCTCCCCGGTCTTTCCTCCACCAGTCTCAGTCTCACCCCGGACTTTTGTCCTAAGCCCACGGGGGCACTCGCGAAAACGGGCCTCCCAGGGAGTAATGTCCCCCCTGAGAAGACGATCACGAGGAAGGAACGCTCCATGCTTTCCCGCCTGTTTGCCCCCAAGGTCACGGTCAGCGCCCACTGCGACCTGCCCTGCGGCGTGTACGACCCGGCCCAGGCCCGCATCGAGGCGGAGTCGGTGAAGGCCGTCCAGGAGAAGATGGCCGGCAACGACGACCCGCACTTCCAGACGCGCGCCACGGTCATCAAGGAGCAGCGCGCCGAGCTGGCGAAGCACCACGTCTCCGTGCTGTGGAGCGACTACTTCAAGCCCCCGCACTTCGAGAAGTACCCGGAGCTGCACCAGCTGGTCAACGACACCCTGAAGGCCCTGTCGGCCGCCAAGGGCTCCACCGACCCGGCCACCGGCCAGAAGGCCCTGGACTACATCGCCCAGATCGACAAGATCTTCTGGGAGACCAAGAAGGCCTGACGCCCGGTCAGCACCTCCGTACGCCGGCGATCGGTGCACCATCGCAGGCCGACGGACAGCCCGGAGGGGCCCTGCCGCACGAGCGGCGGGGCCCCTTCGTCGTCCCGTGGCGTGCCCCGGGCGGTGGCTCAGGGCTTCCTGCGGTACGTCCGCACCACGACGCCGTTCCCGAACACCCGCACCGCGTCCGCGTCCGGCACGAACTCGGAGACCTCGAAACCGGAGGCGAACATCGGCATGCCGGAGCCCAGCACGACGGGGTACGTCTTGACGACCAGCTCGTCGACCTCGTCGATCAGCTCGCCGGCGACCGTGGCGCCCCCGCACAGGTAGATGCCGAGCGGGCCGTCCTCCGCCTTCAGCGCGCGGACCCTGCCGACCAGGTCGGACGAGATGATCTCGACGTTCGGGTCGGGTGACGGGTCGAGCGTGCGCGAAGCGACGTATTCACGCAGATGGGCGTACGGGCTGGTGATCCCCTCCTTCAGGGCCAGGTCGTAGCTGGCCCTGCCCTGGACGATCGTGTCGAACCGCTTGTTCGGCAGGTCGTCGAGGCCGAGCGCCCGACGGCCCTGCGTGGCCATCGTCTCCGGGTACTCCGCCGACAGGAACTCGATGGACTCCTCGTCGACGAACGGATACATGAAGGACGCGTCGCCGTCCGGGGCACCGATGAAGCCGTCGATCGAGCAGGCGATGAAGTACGTGAGCTTGCGCAAGTGGTCTCTTTCCGTCGGGAGGAGCCGCAAGGGCTGAACTACTTCAGTTATAGTGCTTCAGTCGTAGTGGTTGCAAGATGTTTCCGTGACGCGGGGACGAGGACGCCGAGTAAAGGGAAGGGTTCCGCATGGTCAGCAACCCGGAGCGGCGTGCCGCCCTGGTCGACGCGGGCGTCGAGGTGCTCGCCCGTGAGGGGGCGCGCGGGCTGACGTTCCGTGCGGTGGACTCCGAGGCGGGCGTGCCCGTGGGCACGGCGTCCAACTACTTCACCGGCCGCGACGACCTGCTGCGGCAGATCGACGCCCGGCTGCACCAGCGGCTGGCACCCGATCCCGAGGTGGTGGCGGAGCTGCTGACCAGGCCGAAGGACCGCTCCCTGGTCGCCGCTTTCATGCACGACCTGATGGGCCGCGCGACCCGTGACCGCACCGGCTATCTGGCCCTGCTGGAGATGCGGCTGGAGGCCACCCGGCGCCCGGGACTGCTCGCCTCGTACACCCGGTCGGTGCGGGGGGACCTGGAGGAGGGCATGGAGTTCCATCGCTCGGCGGGGCTGCCGGGCGGGGACGAGACCGTCGTCGTTCTCTACCTCGCGATGCTCGGGCTGATCCTGGAGCACCTGACCCTGCCGGACGTCCTGAACGGCCTCCTGCCCACGGTGGACGTCCCCGACGCCCTGGTGGAGCGGATCGTGGCGACGGTGGTGCCGGAGGCCTAGCGCGCCCCCTGCCGTGCACCCTGCCGTGGCTCGCGCCACATGGGCCACATCCGGGGGCCGTCCGGCAGGTCCAGGGCACGGCCGGTGAACGCGAAGCCGAGGCGTTCGTACAGGCCCCGGCTGCGAGCGCTGCTGGCCTCCAGATAGGCCGGCAGTTCCTCGCGGTCGCAGCGGTCGAGGGCCGCTTCGATGAGCGCGGTGCCCAGTCCCTCGCCCTGCCGTCCGGGGGTCACGCCGATCATCCACAGGTACACGTGGGCGCGGCCCTGGGGGTGGATGCCCTCCGTCAGCCTGGCGATCAGCTCGACCCGCTCGTTGTCCGGGTCCACCGCCTCCCGCACCTGCGAGGGTGCGTCGCCCTCACCGCCGTCGCCCTCACCGCCGTCGCCCTCACCGCCGTCGCCCACGTCCGCGGGCACGGGCAGCCAGAGCGCGCAGGCCGCGGCGTCCTCGGTGAGGTCGATCCACCCGTCCGCGAGCACGGCGTCGGTGAAGGCGCCCATGAGCCGGTGGTGGGTGCTGCGGCGGTACTCCTCGCCGGGGAAGACCCAGCTGCTCACCGGGTCGTCCTGGAACGCCTCGTCCAGCAGCCGCACGACGAGTTCCCGGTCGTCCTCGCCCGCCGTCCGGATCGCCACGCCCATGTCCCGCCCGCCCCTTCACCTCAACAGCGTTCTTAAGTACGGCCGTTGAGCTTAACGACAGGTGGCGGGCCCCGCACACCGTGGGGAAGTGCGGGACCCGCCGTACCGGAGCCGTCGGCGGTGCGGTCGTACGGCGGTCAGGCGCCGCACGGCCCTGAACGGGCTCCGGGGTCTTGCGCGGCCGTGGCCGTCAGGTACTGCGCCGGGTCACGAACTCGGCCAGCGCGAGCAGGCCGCCCGCCGCCTCCGGTTCGGGCACCGCACGGGCGAGCTCCTGCATGGCCCGCGCCATCCGGTCGGCCGCCTGGGCCTGCGCCCAGTCCCGGCCGCCGGCCCGCTCCACGGCCAGTGCCGTGCTTTCCAGATCCTCCTTGTCCTCCGCGTACGGTGCCGCGTACAACTCGGCGAGCGCGGCGGCCTCCGGGTTGCCGGAAGCCAGGGCGGCGACCACCGGCAGCGACTTCTTGCGGGCCGCCAGGTCCGCGCCGGCCGGTTTCCCGGTGCGGCGCGGGTCGCCCCAGATACCGATGACGTCGTCGATGAGCTGGAAGGCCAGGCCGGCCTCGCGGCCGAAGGCGTCCATCGCCCGGACGTCCTCGTCGTCCGCGCCCGCGTACAGCGCACCGAGGGCACAGGCGCACCCCAGCAGCGCGCCGGTCTTCGCCTCGGCCATCGCGAGCGTCTCGCCGAGGGTGACCTCGTGCGGGCCGCGCCCCTCCATGGAGGTGTCCGCCTGCTGCCCCTCGCACAGCTCCACGACGCAGTCCGCCAGCCGGCCGGCCGCCGCCGCGGACGCCGGATGCGGATCCGTCGCGAGCAGCCGCAGGGCCAGCGCCTGCAGAGCGTCGCCCGCGAGGATCGCGTCGGTGGTGCCGAAAACGGTCCAGGCGGTGGGCCGGTGACGGCGGGTGACGTCCCGGTCCATCACGTCGTCGTGCAGCAACGTGAAGTTGTGGACCAGTTCCACCGCCGCGGCCGCCCGCACCGCCGCCGTCCGGGCCCCGGCCCCGCCGAGCGCGGCGGCCGAGGTGAGGACGAGGGCGGGACGGATCGCCTTGCCGGCGTTCCCGGTGGCGGGTGTGCCGTCCGCGTGCTGCCAGCCGAAGTGGTAGAGCGCGACCCGGCGCATGGCGGCGGGGAGCGATGCGACGGCGGACCGCAGTTCGGGATCGACCGAGGTCCGGGACCGGCGCAGAAGCTCCGCCGCCTCCTGCCCCTCGTCCCCGGGAGCCGTCTCGGGCTCCCTGGTGCGCTGCCCGCCGATGGTCCCGCGCGGTTCCAGGATTCCGGTGGGGTGAGGCGTCGCCTCGGCGGCGCCGTGCCCAGCCTCCGTCACCGGCTCACCTCCCCCTTGCGTTCGTGTCCGTACCCCCGGGGTGTACCCGCCCGGGCGGGCGGGAACACGGCGTTCGGAAGAGGGGCGTCACCGCCAGCGGCCGATCTCGACGTTCTCCAGGACACCGAGCGCGTCGGGCACGAGGACGGCGGCCGAGTAGTAGGCCGTGACCAGGTACTTGATGATGGCCTGTTCGTTGATGCCCATGAACCGCACCGACAGACTCGGCTCGATCTCGTCCGGGATGCCGGTGGCCCGCAGGCCGATGACGCCCTGGTCCGCCTCGCCGGTACGCATCGCGATGATCGAGGACGTGCGGGCCTCGCTGACCGGGATCTTGTTGCAGGGGTAGATGGGGACACCGCGCCAGGTCGGGATGCGGTTGCCGGCGACGTCGATCGTCTCGGGGACCAGTCCGCGCTTGTTCAGCTCGCGTCCGATCGCGGCGATCGCCCGCGGGTGGGCGAGCAGCAGCTTCGTGCCGCGCCGGCGGCTGAGCAGCTCGTCAAGGTCGTCCGGGCCGGGCACGCCGTCGTGCGGCTGGATCCGCTGGTCGTACTCGCAGTTGTGCAGCAGTCCGAACTCGCGGTTGTTGATGAGCTCGTGCTCCTGGCGCTCCTTCAACGCCTCGACGGTCAGCCGGATCTGCTGTTCCGTCTGGTTCATCGGCTGGTTGTAGAGGTCGGCCACGCGCGAGTGGATGCGCAGCACGGTCTGGGCGACGCTCAGCTCGTACTCACGGGGCCGCGCCTCGTAGTCGACGAAGGTGTGCGGGATGTCCGGCTCGCCGCTGTGGCCGGCGGCGAGGTCGATGGCCTTCTCGCCGTGCTTGTTGGTGCGCTGCGCGGGGATCGAGCGCTGCCGCTGGAGGTGTTCGCGCAGGGTGTCCGCGCGCTGCGCGACCCGCTCCACCTCCTGGCGGGGCAGCACGAGGACCGTGCAGGCCGTGACCGTGCGGGCGGTGTACTCCCAGATGGCGTCCCCGTCGAGCAGGGCCGCCTCGCCGAAGTAGGCGCCGTCGGCGAGGACCCCGAGGACGGCGTCGTCGCCGTACGGGCCGGTGCCGATCTTCTCGACCCTGCCGTGCGCCAGCAGATAGACCTCGTCGGCCTGAGCGCCGAACGAGGCGATCACCTCGCCCGGGCCGAACTCCCGTTGCTCGCAGCGCCGGGCGAGCTCCGACAGGACCTCCTCGTCCTCGTACGCGCGCAGGGCCGGCAGCTCGCCCAGCTCGGCGGGGACGACCTCGACGCGGTCGCCGGTCTTCACGAACGTCACCCGGCCGTCGCCCACGGCGAAGGTCAGGCGCCGGTTGACCCGGTATGTGCCGCCCTGGATGTCCACCCACGGGAGCGTGCGCAGCAGCCAGCGCGAGCTGATCTCCTGCATCTGGGGTACGGACTTGGTGGTGGTGGCCAGGTTCCGCGCGGCCGCCGTGCCGAGGCTCTGCTGCGGCCTGGTCTGCTCGGTGCGGATCTCTTCGCCTACCGACATAAGGAATTGCCCTCCCGGTCATGCCGGACGCCTGCGCCCGGCATCGATGTGCGTGGACCAGCCTTCCTCACGGAGCGTGGCGGTGCTATTACCCGAAAGAGCGGGAATGGATCACCGGCCGCCGGGGCAGGAAGAGGGACTCGCGCGGCCGCACGGGGCCGGGCCCGCCACTGCTGCGCACGAGGTTGTCCGGATCGGCTCGCACACGGCCCGAACAAGTCATAGGGACGGCTCCGTTTCGGTACAAGCTCCGTACGAGGCGGTCGCGTCCGGCGGTCGTCGCGCAGCGTGAAGGAGTCGGCCATGGCCTCACCCATGTCCGCGGGAAGTTTCCTCAAGGCCCTGAAGGCGGAGGGTCTCACCGTCGTCGAGGTCGGCGACTGGCGGCACCACAACCGCAACCACAAGGGCCCGTGGGGGCCCGTCAACGGCGTGATGATCCACCACACGGTCACCAAGGGCAGCGCGCGGACCGTGGACATCTGCCGCAAGGGCTACGAAGGGCTGCCGGGACCGCTGTGCCACGGCGTGATCACGAAGGACGGCCGGATCCACCTCGTCGGCTACGGCCGGGCCAACCACGCCGGGCTCGGCGACGACGACGTCCTGCGCGCGGTGATCGCGGAGAAGGCGCTGCCCCGGGACAACGAGGCGAACACGGACGGCAACCGGCACTTCTACGGCTTCGAGTGCGAGAACCTGGGCGACGGCGAGGACCCCTGGCCGGCGGCTCAACTGGAGGCGATCGAGAAGGCCGCCGCCGCGGTCTGCCGTCACCATGGCTGGACGGAACGTTCCGTCATCGGCCACCTCGAGTGGCAGCCGGGAAAGGTGGACCCGAGGGGCTTCACGATGACGTCGATGCGGGCGCGGATCCGGGACCGGCTGAAGTGACCGCCCGCACCGCGCGCCGGGCGGCGTGACAATGGCGGGGTGACCAGCACCGACCCCGCCGATCCCGCCGGCCTCGCCGCCCTGCGCCCCCGGTTGCCCTCGCCGTTGCAGGAGGCCGTGGACGACCGGTTCGAGCGGCGCGGCGTGCGGCTGCTGCTCAAGCGCGACGATCTGATCCACCCGGACCTGGTCGGCAACAAATGGCGCAAACTCGCACCGAATCTCGCCACGGCGCGCGGCCGCAGCGTCGTCACCTTCGGGGGTGCCTACTCCAACCATCTGCGCGCCACGGCCGCCGCGGGCCGGCTGCTCGGGCTGTCCACGGTCGGCGTGGTCCGGGGCCAGGAGCTGGCCGGGCGGCCGCTCAACCCCTCCCTGGCCCGGTGCGCCGCCGACGGCATGCGGCTGCACTTCACCGACCGCGCGGCCTACCGCCGCAAGGGCGAACCGGCGACCCTGGCGGCGCTGCTGCGGGCGGCGGGCGCCGAGGACGCGGTCGTCGTCCCCGAGGGCGGCAGCAACGCCGCGGCGGTCCGCGGGTGCCGGGCCCTCGGCGAGGAGCTGGCCGGGCACGCCGACGTCGTCGCGCTCGCGTGCGGCACGGGCGGCACGCTCGCCGGGCTGGCCGCCGGACTCCCCCGCGGCCGGCGGGCGCTCGGGATACCCGTGCTCAAGGGCGGCTTCCTGGCCGAGGAGGTACGACGGCTGCAGCAGGCGGCCTTCGGCGGGCGACGCGGCGACTGGAGCCTCGACGACCGTTTCCACGGCGGCGGCTACGCGCGCGTCACCCCGGAGCTCGACGCGTTCGCCGCGGACTTCGAACGCCGCCACGGCCTGCCCGTCGAGCGGATCTACGTCGCCAAGATGCTGTACGCCCTGCTCGCGCTGGCCGAGGAGGGCGCCTTCCCGCGCGGCACGACCCTCGCGGCCGTCGTCACCGGCCGCCCCTTCCCCTGAGGCCCGCGTACCGCCCGCCGCGAACCGCGCCGTCCGGCAGGTCTATGCGGCCTCCCGATACGCCGCCGCCTCCTCCAGGTCCAGGCGGCGCAGCAGCGTGCGCAGCATCTCGTCGTCGATGTACCGGCCGTCGCGCAGCCGGACGAAGACCTCGCGCTCGGCGCTGATCATCTCCCTGGACAGCCGCCGGTAGGTGTCGTCGACGGTCTCGCCGGTGACGGGGTTGGCCTGTCCGAGGCGTTCCCAGACGGCGTTGCGGCGGCGCTCGAGGACCGAGCGCAGGCGGTCGGCGAGGGGCGCCGGCAGGGCGTTGCGCTCGTCGGCGAGCAGTTCGTCCAGGCGCCGTTCGGCGGCCCGGGAGGCCTGCGCCTGGGCGTTGGCCTCCGCCAGCGTCTCGGCCTGCACATCGTGCTGCGGGAACTTCAGCAGGCGGATCAGGGGCGGCAGCGTCACCCCCTGCACGACCAGCGTGCCGATGACCGTGGTGAAGGTCAGGAACAGGATGAGGTTGCGTTCGGGGAAGGGGGCGCCGCCGTGCACGGTGAGCGGGATGGAGAAGGCGATGGCCAGCGAGACCACGCCCCGCATCCCGGCCCAGGCGATCACGAACGGCCCTTTCCAGCCGGGGTCCTCCTCACGCGCGCGGATGCGTGCCGACAGCATCCGCGGGAGGAGGGTCGCCGGGTACACCCAGACGAAACGGGCCGCGGCGACCACCAGGAAGACGGCGACCGCGTACCAGGCGGCATCGGACCCCTCGTACGCGCCGAGGCCCTTGAGGACCACGGGCAGCTGCAGGCCGATCAGGGCGAACACGGCCGACTCCAGGACGAAGGCGACCATCTTCCACACGGCCTCCTCCTGGAGCCGGGTGGCGAAATCGACCTCCCACGCACGGTGGCCGAGATAGAGCGCCACGACCACGACCGCCAGCACTCCGGAGGCGTGCACCTGCTCGGCGACGGCGTAGGCGACGAACGGGATCAGCAGGGAGAGCGTGTTCTGCAGCAGCGCCTCCCTGACGTGCGTGCGCAGCCAGTGGATGGGCACCATCAGCACCAGCCCGACGCCGACACCGCCGACCGCGGCGATCAGGAACTCGCCGATCCCGCCGGCCCAGGTGGCGCCCTCGCCGACCGCCGCCGCGAGGGCGACCTTGTAGGCGGTGATCGCGGTGGCGTCGTTCACCAGGGACTCGCCCTGGAGGATGGTGGTGATCCGGGACGGCAGCCCCACCCGGCGCGCGACCGCCGTGGCCGCGACCGCGTCCGGTGGAGCCACCACCGCGCCGAGCACCAGCGCGGCGGTCAGCGGCAGCCCGGGCACGACGAGGTAGGCGGCGCAGCCGACCACGAAGGTCGCGAAGAGCACGTACCCCACGGACAGCAGGGCCACCGGCCGCAGCTGGGCCCGCAGGTCGAGGTAGGAGCTGTCGGTGGCCGCCGTGTACAGCAGCGGCGGCAGCAGCAGGGGCAGGACGATGTGCGGGTCCAGGGTGTAGTCGGGCACCCCGGGCAGATAGCTGACCGCCAGACCGGCGGCGACCAGCAGCAGCGGCGCCGGCACCGGGGTGCGCCGGCCCGCCGCGGCGATCGCGGCACTGCCCGCCACCAGCAACAGCAGCGGCATCACGTCCATGGCCTCGCCCACCCTTTTCTCCGCGCGGTCGCCCGTGCGCCCGTCGTAACCTGGCAATCATGAAACAGTGCACGCACGCCGAAGGGCTGCCGCACCCGGAGCCGGAGCCGCTGGGCGACACCTGCCCGGAGTGCCTGGCCGAGGGCACGGATCCGGTGCAGCTGAGGCTGTGCCTCACCTGCGGCCACGTCGGCTGCTGCGACTCCTCGCCGAAGCAGCACGCGACGGCGCACCACAAGGAAACCGGCCACCCCGTGATGCGGACCTTCGAGCCCGGGGAGAGCTGGCGCTGGTGCTTCGTCGACCACGTGCTGGTGTGAGCCGGTACGACTGTGCCGGGGGACGGTTCGACCGTCCGGTGCCGGGGTACGTCAACCCGGCGCGCGCTCTCCCGATTTGAGCCCGCCGAACCCCTAGCCACTGTGCGTGTTCGGGTGTTTACTATGAGTGACAGCAAGGGGTTGGGGTCTCGGGGACAGAGATGTCCGGAGCGCGATAACGTCACCGCTGAACCACGTGTCGCGTTACCCCGAGGGGCGACCCTCGGCCCTGTAACGCTTGTACCACCTTGGAGGTGAGGGTGTCCCAGATCGCAGGCGAGCCCGCGACCCAGGACTTCGTGGAAGTCCGGCTGCCGGCCGCGGGTGCCTACCTGTCGGTGCTGCGTACGGCGACGGCCGGCCTCGCAGCCCGCTTGGACTTCACCCTCGACGAGATCGAGGACCTGCGCATCGCAGTGGACGAGGCCTGCGCGATCCTGCTGCAGCAGGCCGTGCCCGGCTCGGTGCTCAGTTGCGTCTTCCGCCTCGTCGACGACTCGCTCGAAGTCACTGTCTCGGCGCCGACCACGGACGGTCACGCCCCCTCGCGGGACACCTTCGCCTGGACCGTCCTGTCCGCTCTCGCGGGCAAGGTCTCCTCCGCCGTGGACGAGGACAAAACCGTTTCGATCAGCCTCTACAAACAGCGCGGCGCGGGACCCGGGCCGACGTGAGGAACGGGGACGGGCCGGTGCGGGACGAAGAACGCGGCACACGAGGGCTGTCGGCCGAGGGCGCTCGTTCGGAGAACGAGGCCCCACACACGGTGGACGGCATCGACGGCATTCCCGAGCAGGCCCGGCCGCACCCGGAGGACGACACCCCTCCGGGGACCGGGAGCGGGGGCGGTGTCGTGCGGAGCACGCCCACGGCCGGCCGGACCGGGAGCACGCCCGCCCGGCCCGGCCGAGCGGAGGCGAGGGCTCGGGAAAGGGCGACGGGCGAGACGATGAGCGAGCACGAGCGACACTCCCACGACCGGGCGCCGGGCGCGCGCGGCACGCAGGGCACACGGCACGACCCGCAGGACCGCAGCGGGGCGCGCGCCCTGTTCCTCGAGCTGCGCACGCTGGAGAAGGACAGCCCCGCGTACGCGGAACTGCGCAACCGGCTGGTGCGCATGCACCTCCCCCTCGTCGAACATCTCGCGCGCCGCTTCCGCAACCGCGGCGAGCCCCTGGACGACCTCACCCAGGTCGCCACCATCGGGCTGATCAAGTCCGTCGACCGCTTCGACCCGGACCGCGGGGTGGAGTTCTCCACCTACGCGACGCCGACGGTCGTCGGCGAGATCAAGCGGCACTTCCGGGACAAGGGCTGGGCGGTGCGCGTCCCGCGCCGGCTCCAGGAGCTGCGGCTGGCCCTGACGACGGCCACGGCGGAGCTCTCGCAGCTGCACGGCCGCTCCCCCACGGTCCACGAGCTCGCCGAGAAGCTGTCGATCTCGGAGGAGGAGGTCCTGGAGGGCCTGGAGTCGGCCAACGCGTACTCCACGCTGTCCCTGGACGTCCCGGACACCGACGACGAGTCGCCGGCGGTCGCGGACACCCTCGGCGCCGAGGACGAGGCGCTGGAGGGCGTCGAGTACCGGGAGTCGCTCAAGCCTCTGCTGGAGGACCTGCCGCCGCGCGAGAAACGGATCCTGCTGCTGCGCTTCTTCGGCAACATGACCCAGTCGCAGATCGCGCAGGAGGTCGGGATCTCCCAGATGCACGTGTCGCGGCTGCTGGCGCGCACGCTGGCGCAGCTACGGGAGAAGCTGCTGGTCGAGGAGTAGCCGCCACGACGCCGGTCGCGCCGGTCGTTCCTCGACTGCTTCTCGACTACTTCTCGACTACTTCTCGACGCGGCCGGGTCCGCGGATGCCGAGGGCCCGGGTCGTCGTGGGGTTCACGAGCAGGACAAGCGACGCGACGGACACGGCGGCGAGCGCGATTCCCGCCGGGATGGCCACGCTGTCGGCCTGCAGCAGGTTGTAGGCCACGGGGAGCGCCATGAGCTGCGTCATGACGGCGGGTCCCCGGCTCCAGCTCCGCCGGGCGAGCAGTCCGCGCGCGGCGAGCAGCGGCAGCAGGGCGAGGACGATCAGGGTGACGCCGCCGGTGACGGCGGCGGTCCGGTCGGCGGGGTGTCCGGTGAGCCCTTCCACGAGCATCCAGACGCCACCGACGACGAGCGCCAGGCCCTCCAGCGCGGCGAGCGCGGCCGCGGCGGTCAGGCGGCCGGGACGGGGCCCCGCCTCGTCGGCGGCTTCGGCTCCGGGCGTGGGGTTCTGCTCACTGCTCACCCCAGAAGGGTAGCCCGCAGGGCGCCGGTGCCCGCGGGCCGGGCCCGCGCGGGTGTCCGGCCCGATCCCCACCTCGGTCTGGGCCGGGGTACCGCCCAGTAGGTACCCTGCACAGCATGCGTGCACTTCTCGTGGTCAATCCGGCGGCAACCACCACGAGCGCGCGCACGCGCGACGTGCTCATCCACGCGCTCGCGAGTGAGATGAAGCTGGAGGCGGTCACCACCGAGTACCGCGGCCACGCGCGTGACCTCGGCCGGCAGGCCGCGCAGAGCGACGACATCGACCTGGTGGTCGCCCTCGGCGGCGACGGCACGGTGAACGAGGTCGTCAACGGCCTGCTGCACGCCGGACCCGACCCGGAGCACCTGCCCGGTCTCGCGGTGGTCCCCGGCGGCTCCACCAACGTCTTCGCCCGCGCCCTCGGCCTGCCCAACCACGCGGTGGAGGCCACCGGCGCCCTGCTGGACGCACTGCGCGAGGGCAGCGAACGGACCGTGGGGCTGGGCCTGGCCTCCGGCACACCGGGCACGGAGGACGAGGCCGTGCCGGCCCGCTGGTTCACCTTCAACGCCGGACTGGGCTTCGACGCCGGCGTGGTCGGGCGCGTCGAGCAGCGGCGCGAGCAGGGCAGGAAGTCCACCCACGCCCTCTACGTCCGCCAGGTGGTGCGCCAGCTCATCGGCGAGCCGCACCGCCGCAGCGGCACCATCACGCTGGAGCGCGCCGGTGAGGATCCGGTGACGGATCTGGTGCTGTCCATAGTCTCGAACACCTGCCCGTGGACGTTCCTCGGCAACCGCCCGATCTACGCCTCGCCCGAGGCGTCGTTCGACACGGGGCTGGATGTGTTCGGACTGAGCCGGCTCTCGACCGCCGCGGTTGCCCGGTATGGCACCCAGTTGCTCACTTCGTCCCCCGAGCGCGGCCCCCGTGGGAAGCATGCCGTCTCCCTGCACGATCTGAGTGACTTCACCTTGCATTCGAAGGTGCCCCTCCCCCTCCAGATGGACGGTGACCACCTGGGGCTGCGAACGAGCGTGACGTTCACAGGCGTACGCCGTGCACTGCGTGTGATTGTGTGAGCAGAACCGGCAAAAGTCCTTTCACTCGAACGTTTAGGCCAGGGTCCACCCCATAGAAGTACGGCTGTGACCTAGTCGACACCGAAGAATCAAAAAAAACTTTCCGGAAGGGGTTGTATCCACCGCCGAGGTTTGCGAGTCTCTTCTTGGCGATCGGGACGGCCCGCAACACCAGCCTCCACAGATCACCGGAACCCCTCTTCAAACCCAAGGACCACGCCGGGAACCTGGCGGTAGGCCCTTCCCTTGTTGAGGGATTCGTGAAAGCGTTCACATTCACAAGCACCCTGCACAGTCATACCAAGGAGAGGTAGCAGCCATGGACTGGCGTCACCGCGCCGTTTGCCGCGAGGAAGACCCCGAGCTCTTCTTCCCCATCGGCAACACCGGTCCCGCGCTGCTGCAGATCGAGGAAGCCAAGGCCGTCTGCCGTCGCTGCCCTGTCATGGAGCAGTGCCTGCAGTGGGCGCTCGAGTCCGGTCAGGACTCCGGCGTCTGGGGTGGTCTCAGCGAGGACGAGCGCCGCGCGATGAAGCGCCGTGCCGCCCGCAACCGGGCTCGTCAGGCCTCCGCCTGACCAGTCACCCCTGCTGACAGCCTGAGCTTGGCGGCGCGTACAGCGAGTACGCAACTCCCGCCCCCGAGCCGCAGCGCGCAGTACCCCGATGCTCCCCCGCATCGCATGAGCACTGGCCTCGGACCTTCACCGGTCCGGGGCTTTTTGCTGTCCCGGCTGCGGTCCCGCGCCGTCCCGGCTCCGCCCCGCTCGCTCCTGGACCCCCCTGCCCTACTTCCCCGCCGGCACCGGGATGTCGAGGATCACACTGGTGCCGCGCTCGGGGGCCGGGACCATGTCGAAGGTGCCGCCCAGCTCACCCTCGACCAGCGTGCGGACGATCTGCAGTCCGAGATTCCCGGAGCGGTGCGGGTCGAAGTCCTCGGGCAGGCCGACGCCGTCGTCCTGGACGGTGACCAGCAGCCGCGAATCCTTGCGCGTGCCGCCGCGGACCGCGGAGACCTCGACCGTGCCGGTGTCGCCCTCGCGGAAGCCGTGCTCCAGCGCGTTCTGCAGGACCTCGGTCAGCACCATCGACAGCGGGGTGGCCACCTCGGCGTCCAGGATGCCGAAGCGGCCGGTGCGCCGGCCGGTCACCTTGCCGGGCGAGATCTCGGCGACCATGGCCAGCACGCGGTCGGCGATCTCGTCGAACTCCACCCGCTCGTCCAGGTTCTGAGACAGCGTCTCATGGACGATCGCGATCGAGCCGACGCGGCGTACCGCCTCCTCGAGCGCCTCGCGACCGCGCTCCGAGCCGATGCGCCGGGCCTGGAGCCGGAGCAGGGCGGCCACCGTCTGGAGGTTGTTCTTCACCCGGTGGTGGATCTCCCGGATGGTGGCGTCCTTGGTGATCAACTCCCGCTCGCGGCGGCGCAGTTCCGTGACGTCGCGCAGGAGCACCAGCGAACCGATGCGGGTGCCCTTGGGCTTGAGCGGGATGGCGCGGAACTGGATCACCCCGTCGTGCGCCTCGATCTCGAACTCGCGCGGTGCCCAGCCGCTGGCCACCTTCGCGAGCGCCTCGTCCACCGGGCCCCGGGACGGGGCGAGTTCGGCCGTGGTCCGGCCCAGGTGGTGGCCGACGAGGTCGGCGGCGAGGCCCATCCGGTGGTAGGCCGACAGCGCGTTCGGGGAGGCGTACTGGACGATGCCGTCCCCGTCGACGCGGATCAGGCCGTCGCCGACGCGCGGCGAGGCGTCCATGTCGACCTGCTGGTTCTCGAACGGGAAGGCGCCCGCGGCGATCATCTGCGCGAGGTCCGAGGCGCTCTGGAGATACGTGAGCTCCAGGCGGCTCGGGGTGCGCACGGTGAGGAGGTTGGTGTTGCGCGCGATGACGCCGAGGACGCGCCCCTGGCGCCGCACGGGGATGGACTCGACGCGGACCGGGACCTCCTCGCGCCACTCCGGGTCGCCCTCGCGCACGATCCGGCCCTCGTCCAGCGCGACGTCCAGCATGGGGCGCCGGCCGCGCGGGACGAGGTGGCCGACCATGTCGTCCTGGTACGAGGTCGGGCCGGTGTTGGGCCGCATCTGGGCGACGGACACATAGCGCGTGCCGTCGCGGGTGGGGACCCACAGGACCAGGTCGGCGAAGGAGAGGTCGGAGAGGAGCTGCCACTCCGACACCAGCAGGTGGAGCCACTCGAGGTCGGAGTCGTCGAGGGCGGTGTGCTGGCGTACGAGTTCGTTCATGGAGGGCACGTGGCCGAGCGTACCTGGCGGTACGGACAGCGATCGAAATCGGCCAGATTCCGCCGCGTCAGGGGCCCGGAGACACCCGCGGGCCGCGGCGCCTGGGAGGGACCCTCAACCCTCCCGGCACCGCAGCCCGGAGCAACATCGGCCGTGGGGTGTGCGGTCCCGTGCGGCCGAAGGGTGAGGAGCCGGGGCAGTCAGGGCAGAGAGCTCCGGTTCCTCGGTCCGCCCTCCTGTGCGGGGAAGGCGGAAGCCCGACGTCTTCTCGCGTGAGTGTCGCGGCCGGTGTCTGGTGTCCATTGTGGACTAGACCACTAGCCGTGTCCATGCGGTGGACGGTCTTTGCAGTTGTCGTGTTCCGACGCCGCCCGGACGTCCGGGCGGTCGCCTGAAGCCTAACCCTGTTGGCCCACGAGCGGGGCCGGACGGCCGCGACAATTTCCGCCCGCCCGGCGGTGCGCGCCGGCGCACACCTGGGGCGGGCCGCCGTTTCGGAGCGCCTGTGGGGCCCTCCTCTGTTAGATTGGTCTAAACCACATAGCCATTCCCGGGCACCGGGTGGGCCCCTGACTTCGAAACGGCAGGCAAGCGTGGAAGTTGTCATCGTTCCCGACGCCGCGGCGGGCGGCGAGCTCATCGCCGAGGCCATGGCGCAGCTGCTGCGGCGCAAGCCCGACGCCCTGCTCGGGGTGGCCACCGGCTCGACGCCGCTGCCCGTGTACGAGGCGCTCGCGGCCCGGGTGCGCGCGGGCTCCGTGGACACCGCGCGGGCCCGGATCGCCCAGCTCGACGAGTACGTGGGGCTGCCGGCGGACCACCCGGAGTCCTACCGTTCGGTGCTGCGCCGCGAGGTGCTCGAGCCGCTCGGGATCGGCATGGACGCCTTCCTCGGCCCGGACGGTACCGCCGTGGACGTGCAGGCCGCGTGCGAGGCCTACGACCGCGCGCTCGGCGAGGCCGGCGGGGTGGACCTCCAGCTGCTGGGGATCGGGACCGACGGGCACATCGGGTTCAACGAGCCGTGCTCCTCGCTCGCCTCGCGGACCCGGATCAAGACGCTGACCGAGCAGACCCGCGTCGACAACGCCCGGTTCTTCGACGGCGACATCGAGCAGGTCCCGCACCACGTGATCACGCAGGGCATCGGCACCATCCTGGAGGCCCGGCACCTGGTGCTGCTGGCCACCGGCGAGGGCAAGGCGGACGCGGTCGCCGCGAGCGTGGAGGGCCCGGTCGCGGCCGTGTGCCCGGCCTCCGCGCTCCAGCTGCACCCGCACGCCACGGTCGTCGTGGACGAGGCCGCCGCCTCCAAGCTGAAGCTCGCCGACTACTTCCGGCACACCTACGCCCACAAGCCCGACTGGCAGGGCATCTGATCCCCGGGCCCGCGCCCACCCCCTGCGGGCCCGAAGGCGGAAGGCGCCGCACCCCCCGACCGGGGGGTGCGGCGCCTTCGTCGTGACGGGCCGGCGGACACCTGGATCAGGCGCCCGCGACGACCTCCGCGGCCGCCCGGCCGCAGACCCGGGCCGCGCCGTGGGTGGCCACGTGCAGGGCGCCGCGGGGCTCGGCTCCGGGGACGCCCATCTCGACCACGATCGTGTCGGGCCGGGCCGCCAGCAGGGCGTCGAGGGCCGCCGCCATCCAGGGGTGGCGGTGCTCGTCGCGCACGACCGCCACGACACGGCGCGGGCCGGCCGCCGCGAGCACCTCGTCGCCGGCGCCCGCCCCGGCGAAGCTGCCGGTCTCGGTGCCGGGGAGCAGCCGGCCGAGCTCGGCGGCGACGCCCCAGGGGGTCTCGTCGCCGACCGCGATGTTGGCGCCCGGGGTGAGCGCGGCGACGTACGGCGCTTCGGTGAGGGGGGTGAAGCCCTCGGTGACGGTGACGCGCAGGGCGCGGCGGGCCGCGCGCAGGCCCACCTCGCCGTCGGCGGGCAGGGACCGCGCGGCGTCCCGGGCCCCGGCCGTCCAGCGGGCCAGGGCGCGTACCCGTTCGGCCGCGTCGACCAGGCGTTCCTCGGACAGCTCCCCCGAGCGGACCGCCGCCACCAGGGCGTCGCCGAGGCGTCGTACGGTCTCCTCGTCGGCGAGACCGCCGCCCACGCAGATCGCGTCGGCACCGGCCGCGACGGCCAGCACGCTGCCGCGTTCGATGCCGTAGGTGCCGGCGATGGCCTGCATCTCCATGCCGTCGGTCACGATCAGACCGTCGTAGCCCAGTTCGCCGCGGAGCAGCTCGGTCAGGATGCGGGGGGACAACGTTGCCGGACGGTCCGGGTCCAGGGCCGGGACCAGGATGTGGGCGCTCATCACCGCGCGGCTGCCGGCGGCGATGGCCGCGCGGAAGGGCACCAGGTCGCGCTCGGCCAGCACCGAGGCGTCCACGTCGATGCGCGGCAGGGCGTGGTGGGAGTCGACGGCGGTGTCGCCGTGGCCCGGGAAGTGCTTGGTGCAGGCGGCCACCCCCGCCGACTGCAGCCCGGTGACGTAGGCCGCGGTGTGCCGGGCGACCAGGTCGGTGCCGGCGCCGAAGGAGCGCACGCCGATGACCGGGTTGCCGGGGTTGGAGTTGACGTCGGCGGACGGGGCCCAGTTCAGGTTGACGCCGCAGGCCGCGAGGCGGCGGCCCAGCTCGGCGGCGACCTGCCGGGTGAGCCCCACGTCGTCCACCGCGCCGAGGGCGAGGTTGCCGGGGAAGGACGAGCCGGTGCGCACCTCGAGGCGGGTGACGTCGCCGCCCTCCTCGTCGATGGCGACCAGCACGTCCTCGCGCTCGGCGCGCAGCTGGGCGGTGAGCGCGGCCAGCTGCTCGTCCGAGGCGATGTTGCGCCCGAACAGGCCGACGGAGGCCAGCCCCTCGCCGAGGCGGCGCAGCACCCAGTCGGGGGCGGTGGTGCCGGTGAAACCGGGCTGGAGGACGGTCAGCGCGTCGCGTGTGAGCGTGTCGGTGCCGCTGGCGATTGTCGTCATCGGGTGGCGTTATCCCTTCACGGCGCCGGCGGTCAGGCCGCTGACGGCCTTGCGCTGGAGGAAGACGAAGAGGATCAGGATCGGGATGGCGAAGAGGGACGAGGCGGCCATGGTCGCACCCCAGTTGTCGCCGAAGACCGTCTGGAAGCTGGTCAGCCACAGCGGCAGGGTCTGGGACTCAGCCTCCTTGTTGACGACCAGGACGAGGGGGAGCTCGTTCCAGGCGGTGATGAAGCCGAACATCGAGGTGGACATCAGGCCCGGCGCGAGCAGCGGCAGGATGACCCGGCGGAAGGCCTGGGCGCGGGTGCAGCCGTCGACCATCGCGGACTCCTCCAGCTCCTTCGGCACGGCGGCGACGAAGCCGCGCAGCGTCAGGATGGTGAAGGGCAGGATCATCATCATGTAGAAGAGCGTGAGCGGCACGAGGCTGTTCAGCATCGACGCGTCGCGCACGATCATGTAGATGGCGATGACCATGACTTCCCAGGGCGCCATCTGGGCCAGCATGAAGCCGACGATGAAGCCGCGCCGCCCCTTGAACCGCATGCGGGCCAGGGCGAAGGCGCCGGCCAGCGCGATGATCAGCGAGAAGACGACCGCGCAGACGGTGACGACGAGCGAGTTGGTGACGTACGTCCAGAAGTGGTCGGCGTCGACCGCGGTCCTGAAGTGCTCGAAGGTGATGTCGGTCGGGAACCAGACCGGGTCCTCCGAGATGATGTCGCCGGTCGGCTTGAAGGCCGTGGCGAACATCCAGTACACGGGGAAGACGAGGCCGATGAACAGGACGACGGCCGTGACGTTGGGCCACAGGCGGCCGAAGAGCGAGCGCTTCACAGCTCGTCCTCCTCTTGCTTGAGCACGATCCTGAGGTAGTACGCGGTCAGGCCGAGCAGGATCAGGATGGTCAGGACCGCGATCGCCGCGCCCATGCCGTAGTGCTGGTTGCCGACGCCCTCGATGTAGGCGTAGACGGGCAGGATCTCGGTGAGACGGTCGGGGCCGCCGCCGTTGAACGTGTACACCTGGACGAACGCCTTGAAGATCCAGATGACCTCGAGGAAGGTCGTCGCGTAGAGGAACGGCCGCAGGAACGGCATCGTGACCGTGGTGAAGCTGCGCCAGACGCCGGCCCCGTCGAGGGCGGCGGCCTCGTACAGCTCGCCGGGGATGGTGGTGGTCGCCGCGTACAGGTTGATCGCGACGAACGGGACGGACATCCAGACGATCAGGACGGTGACGACGAAGAACGTCGAGAACTGGCTGCCGGTCCAGCTGTAGTCGGCCATGGAGTGCCAGCCGAGCTTGTCCAGGACCCAGTTGACGACGCCGAAGCGCTGGGCGAAGAGCCACTGGTAGACGGTGGTCGCGGCGACCACCGGCATGGCCCACGCCAGCACCAGGCCGATCATCAGCGTGAACCGCATCGCCTTGCCGAGGCGGGCGAGCAGCAGGCCGATCAGGCCGCCCAGCACCATGGTGAGGACGACGTTGACCGCGGTGAAGACGATGGAGCGGAGGGTGACGCGCCAGAAGTCCTCGCCGGTGAGGACCTCCTTGTAGTTGTCGAAGCCGGTCCACTCGGTGACGTGCTGGATCAGCTGCGCCATGTTGAGGTTCTGGAAGGACAGCAGTCCGTCCTTCACCAGCGGCCAGCCGAGCAGCAGCACGGTGGCCGCGCAGGCCGGCAGCAGCAGGAGGTACGGGACGAGCGCGCCGGCGCGGGACGCGGCTCTCGGTTTCGCCTGGCCGGTGTTCCCGCCGTCCGCCTTGCGGACGTCCGACGGGCCTCGGGGCGGCCGTTCGGTCTGCACGGTCATGCTCGCGGTCTCTCTTCTTCTCGACCTGTCCAGCTCAAGCCGGGGCGGGGGCCGTCGCGTGCCGGCCCCCGCCCCGCTCACCCGGTGTTACTGCTGCTGCGCCAGGCGCTTGTTGAACTCGCCCTCGACCTGCTTGGCGGCGTCGGCGGGGGACTTCCCCTTGAGCACGGCCGTCAGGTAGGTCTTGATCGGGTTCGGGTCGTTCTCGACCGCGGCCCACTCCGGGATCAGCGGCGTGGTGTCACCGCCGGCGGAGGCCGGCGCGGCGGCCTCGGCGGCCGCGTTGCCCTGCAGGTTGCTCTGCAGCGACTCCTTGTTCGGGATGACGCCGTTGGCCTTGGCCAGCCCGCCCTCGTACTTGTCGGAGAGCGCGAGCTTCAGGAACTCCTTGGCCAGCTCCTGCTTCTTGCTGCCCGCGGCGACGGCCAGGTTGGAGCCGCCGAGGAAGACGCCCTCGGGCTTGTCGGCCGTGGCACCCGGGATGGTGAAGTAGCCGAGGTCCTTCTCGATGGCCGGGTTGGCGGCGATCGCCGAGGCGCCCTCCCAGCCCATGCCGATGAAGGCGCCGGTCTTGCCCTTGGCGAAGACCTCACCCTGCTGCGGGGTGGCCTCGTCCTTGTCCTTGGGCGCCTTGGAGAGGGCCTGGAACTTCTTGTAGGTCTCGGTGGCCGCGGCGACCTTCGGGTCGTCCAGGTTGGAGACGTACTTGTCGCCGTCCTTCTTGACCAGCTCGCCGCCCTCGCCGACGACCAGGCCCACGAAGTGGTACCAGTTCTGGCCGGGCAGGTAGATCGGCTCGGCGTCGGTCTTCTCGCCGATCGTCTTGAGGTCGTTGTAGAACTCGTCGCGGGTCTTGGGCGTGTCCTTGATGCCCGCGTCCGCCCAGATCTTCTTGTTGTAGACGACGACGCGGTTGACCACGAACCACGGGGCCGCGTACTGCTTGCCCTCGAAGACGGCGGACTTGTTGAGGGACTCGGACCAGTCGGTGCCGATGCTGCTCTTGAGGTCGCTCAGGTCCGCCAGGCCGCCGGTCTTGGCGTAGGCCGGGGTCTGGGTGTTACCGATCTCGAAGACGTCGGGCGGGTTCTCCTCGGAGAGAGCGGTGGTCAGCTTCTGCTGGATACCGTTCCACTTCTGGACCTCGAACTTGACCTTGGCCTTGGTCTTCGCCTCGAACTCCTTGGCGAGGTCCGCCTGCCACTGGTCGGGCGAGGAACCGTCCATCACCCACACGGTCAGCGTCTGGCCGGCGTAGCCGTCCGCCCCGGCCTTCTTGCCGTCGTCGCCGTCGTCGCCCCCGCACGCCGCGATCGAGACCATCATGCCCGCGATACCGATCGCGGCTATCAGCTTGCGCTTCACGCCACCCTCCTCAGGGATGCCACAAAACCCCCCTGCCTCCCCGCGGTTGCTCGTCGACGCGGACCGCCCTTGGGGCCGGGACCTGGACCAATGGTGTAGACCAGTACGGGGAGCTTGGCCCAGACCAATAGGGCTGTCAAGGGTGTTCAAGCGCGCTCCGGGCGTCCGTGATGGGACCGAGATATGCAGGGACCTTTCATTGCGCAAGCGACACATCGGACGGACCGGGGCCGGGTGTACCACTTCCGCCCGAGCGGGCCGCGGAGGCGGCCGGAGGGGACGTACCAACGGGCCCGGGCGGCGCTGTGGACTAGACCAACGGGGGTCTCGAAGGTATACAGAAGGGATCACGGAGCGTGCGGGATCCTCCTCCCGGCACCAACCCGTGCCACGATGTGAGCCGTGGCCGATAGGGGATGTCGGTCGCTTCGGCACCCGGAGCCGGGAAGGCAGAGCATGAGCACCGACGTCAGCAGTGCGGAGAACGAGGGTGGGGCGACCGTCCGTACCGCGCGCGTGCCCAAGTACTACCGCCTGAAGAAGCATCTGCTCGACATGACCCGGACACAGGCGCCGGGTACGCCGGTCCCGCCCGAGCGCACCCTGGCCGCGGAGTTCGACACCTCCCGCACGACCGTGCGCCAGGCCCTGCAGGAGCTGGTCGTCGAGGGCCGCCTCGAGCGCATCCAGGGCAAGGGCACCTTCGTCGCCAAGCCCAAGGTGTCGCAGGCCCTGCAACTCACCTCCTACACCGAGGACATGCGGGCCCAGGGCCTCGAACCCACCTCGCAGCTGCTGGACATCGGCTACATCACCGCCGACGAACGCCTCGCCGGGCTGCTGGACATCACGGCGGGCGGGCGGGTGCTGCGCATCGAGCGGCTGCGCATGGCCAACGGCGAGCCGATGGCCATCGAGACGACCCATCTGTCGGCGAAGCGCTTCCCCGCGCTGCGCCGGTCGCTGGTGAAGTACACGTCCCTCTACACCGCGCTCGCCGAGGTGTACGACGTCCATCTCGCCGAGGCCGAGGAGACCATCGAGACCTCGCTGGCGACCCCGCGCGAGGCCGGCCTGCTCGGCACCGACGTCGGCCTGCCGATGCTGATGCTCTCCCGGCACTCGCTGGACCGCACGGGCCAGCCGGTGGAGTGGGTCCGCTCGGTGTACCGCGGCGACCGCTACAAGTTCGTGGCCAGGCTGAAGCGCCCCCAGGACTAGGGGCCGTCGGACCGCCGGAACAGGGCCCGTCACCCCCACGTGGGATGCGACATTGCGTTTGGGGACCGATATACGGACGAGGTCTTCCGCTCTCTTGACACCGTCACCTACATTTCGTGCGCACTGCACCAGGTGATCGTGAGGGGACGGAGCCACGCATGTCACAAGCCCCGGAAGTGAACAGAGGGCCGACGGTGACGCCGGTGCGCGTCGTCATCGCCCTCTGTCTTGTCGCACCGTTCGTCGCCATGCTGTGGGTCGGCTCGTACGCCAAGACCGACCCGGCGTTCATCGGCATCCCGTTCTTCTACTGGTACCAGATGGCGTGGGTGCTGATCTCCACCGTGCTGACGGTGATCGCGTACAAGCTCTGGCAGCGTGACCAGCGCGCCCGCCGGGAAGGCGGGGCCCAGTGAACGACGGCGTGAACGGCGTCGCACTCGCCGTCTTCATCTTCTTCTTCGTGCTCGTCACCGCGATGGGCTTCCTGGCCGCGCGCTGGCGCAAGGCCGAGAACGAGCACAGCCTCGACGAATGGGGCCTCGGCGGCCGCTCGTTCGGCACCTGGGTCACCTGGTTCCTGCTGGGCGGCGACCTCTACACGGCGTACACCTTCGTGGCCGTCCCGGCGGCGATCTACGCGGCGGGCGCGTCCGGCTTCTTCGCGGTGCCGTACACGATCCTGGTGTACCCGCTGATCTTCACCTTCCTGCCCCGCCTGTGGTCGGTCTCCCACAAGCACGGCTACGTGACGACCTCGGACTTCGTGCGCGGCCGCTTCGGCTCGAAGGGCCTGTCGCTCGCGGTCGCCGTCACCGGCATCCTCGCCACGATGCCGTACATCGCGCTCCAGCTGGTCGGCATCCAGGCCGTCCTGGACGTGATGGGGGTCGGCGGCGGCGAGGACACCAACTGGTTCGTCAAGGACCTGCCGCTGCTGATCGCCTTCGGTGTGCTGGCGGCGTACACCTACTCGTCGGGTCTGCGCGCGCCCGCGCTGATCGCGTTCGTGAAGGACACGCTGATCTACATCGTGATCGCGGTGGCGATCATCTACATCCCGATCAAGCTGGGCGGCTTCAACGACATCTTCGCGAAGGCGGGCGAGGCCTTCGGCCAGACCAACGAGGCGACCGGGAAGCCGCGCGGGGCGGTGGTGCCGGGCGAGGCGAGCCAGTGGACGTACGCCACGCTCGCGCTCGGCTCGGCGCTCGCGCTGTTCATGTACCCGCACTCGATCACCGCGACGCTGTCCTCCCGCAGCCGTGAGGTGATCCGCCGCAACACCACCATCCTGCCGCTGTACTCCCTGATGCTCGGCCTGCTGGCGCTGCTGGGCTTCATGGCGATCGCGGCCGGTGTGAAGGTGCAGAACGGCCAGCTGGCGATCCCGCAGCTGTTCGAGGACATGTTCCCGGACTGGTTCGCGGGCGTGGCCTTCGCGGCGATCGGCATCGGCGCGCTGGTCCCGGCGGCGATCATGTCGATCGCGGCCGCGAACCTCTTCACCCGCAACATCTACAAGGACTTCATCAAGCCGGACGCCACCCCCGAGCAGGAGACCAAGGTCTCCAAGCTGGTGTCGCTGCTGGTGAAGGTGGGCGCGCTGATCTTCGTCCTGGGCATGGACAAGACGGTCGCGATCAACTTCCAGCTGCTCGGCGGCATCTGGATCCTGCAGACCTTCCCGGCGCTGGTGGGCGGCCTGTTCACCCGCTGGTTCCACCGCTGGGCGCTGCTCGCCGGCTGGGCGGTCGGCATGGTCTACGGCACGGCCGCCGCGTACGGGGTCGCCTCACCGACGCAGGCGCACTTCGGCGGCTCCTCGAAGGAGATCCCGGGCATCGGCGAGATCGGCTACATCGGTCTCACCGCCTTCGTGCTGAACGTCCTGGTCACCGTGGTCCTGACCTTCGTCCTGAAGGCCGTCAAGGCGCCCGACGGCGTCGACGAGACCCAGCCGGGCGACTACACGGCGGACGCGGGCGACCCGGGCGTCCAGGTCGAGCTGCCCCCGGCCACGGCGGGCTCCTCGCACTGATCCCGCTTCGCGAACGGGCCGTCGGAGAAATCCGGCGGCCCGTCGTCGTACCCGTCGGGCACACTCGGCTCCATGGACTTCGTGATCCGGCGGGCGGCGGCCGAGGAGTACGACACCCTCGGCGAGCTCACCGCACAGGCGTACCTCCGGGACGGCCTCCTCGACTTCGGCGAGAGCGACGCGTACCTGGGCGAACTGCGGGACGTGGCCAAGCGGGCGGCGGCCGCCGAGGTGCTGGTCGCCACCGCGGACGACCGGGTCCTGGGCGGCGTGACCTTCGTGCCCTGCGGCGGCACCATGGCCGACATCGCCCGGCCCGGCGAGGCCGAGATACGGATGCTCGCCGTCGCCCGCGAGGCGCGGGGACGCGGCGTCGGCGAGGCCCTGGTGCGGTCCTGCGTCGACCGTGCCCGGGCCGTCGAGGGCTGCGTACGCGTCGTGCTGTCGACCCAGCGGACGATGCGCACCGCCCACCGGCTCTACGGGCGCCTGGGCTTCGCCCGCACGCCCGGGCGGGACTGGAACCCGCTGCCCGAGCTCGACGACATCACGCTGCTCACCTACGAGCTGACCCTCTGAGACCGGCCTCGACACTACATCTGGGGGCGCTCGCGCGACCCGGCACAAGATGTATGCTCATGCTCGCTGTCGCCGCAGGGGAATCCGGTGCGAATCCGGAACTGTCCCGCAACGGTGTACACGCGTGTTTCCGCACGCGTGTCCAGTCCGAGGACCTGCCGACGGTGCGCCCGGCCGTCCCGGTCCGGGTGCCATGACGTCCGGGCCTCGCGGAATGGGCCGGTGGACGCGACGCCGCGTGCGCTCGTGAGCTGCCCCCCGCCCTCCGCCTGGCCCCGTGCCGAGCGAGGGAGTGCCCCACGTGACCATCGCGTCAGCCGACCCGGTTTCAGCGTCCGCTGCGACGGCTTCTGCGGTCCCGGCGACCGAGGAAGCCGACGGACCCGGTGCCGCCCTGCTGCGGACCCTGACCGCCCTCACCGCCGACCTCCCCGACGCCGACCCCGGCCGGGTCGCCGCCGCCGCGCTGCGCGGCCGGTCCGCGCGGGCCGACGAGGCGGAGCTGCGGGAGCTGGCGACGGAGGCCGCGGCCGGTCTCATCTCCGAGGACCCGGCCTACTCCCGTCTGGCCGCCCGGCTGCTGACCATCGGCATCCGCGCCGAGGCCGCCTCCCAGGGGGTCACCTCCTTCACCGAGTCCGTCGCCACGGGCCACCGCGAGGGCCTGATCGCCGACCGCACCGCCGCGTTCGCCGGGCTGCACGCGGCCCGCCTGGACGCGCTGGTCGACCCGTCCGCCGACGACCGCTTCGGCTACTTCGGGCTGCGCACGCTCTACAGCCGCTATCTGCTCCGGCACCCGCTCACCCGCAAGGTCGTCGAGACGCCCCAGCACTTCCTGCTGCGCGTCGCCGCCGGACTCGCCGAGGACGACACCGAGCGGTCGGTGGACGAGGTCGCCGCGCTCTACGGGCTGATGAGCCGCCTGGACTACCTGCCCTCCTCCCCCACCCTCTTCAACTCCGGCACCCGGCACGCCCAGATGTCGTCCTGCTACCTCCTCGACTCCCCCAAGGACGAGCTGGACTCCCTCTACGACCGCCTGCACCAGGTCGCGCGCCTGTCCAAGCACGCCGGCGGCATCGGCATCGCCTACTCCCGCGTCCGCTCCCGGGGTTCGCTGATCCGCGGCACCAACGGGCACTCCAACGGCATCGTCCCGTTCCTCAAGACGCTGGACGCCTCGGTGGCCGCGGTGAACCAGGGCGGCCGGCGCAAGGGCGCGGCGGCGGTCTACCTGGAGACCTGGCACGCCGACATCGAGGAGTTTCTGGAGCTGCGGGACAACACGGGCGAGGACGCCCGCCGCACCCACAACCTGAACCTGGCGCACTGGATCCCGGACGAGTTCATGCGGCGGGTGGACGCGGACGGGCCGTGGTCGCTGTTCTCGCCCTCGGACGTGCCGGAGCTGGTGGACCTGTGGGGCGCGGAGTTCGACGCCGCCTACCGGACGGCCGAGGCGAAGGGCCTGGCCAGGAAGACCCTCCCGGCCCGTGAGCTGTACGGCCGCATGATGCGCACCCTCGCGCAGACCGGCAACGGCTGGATAACCTTCAAGGACACCGCCAACCGCACCGCCAACCAGACGGCCGAGCCGGGCCACGTCGTCCACTCCTCGAACCTCTGCACGGAGATCCTCGAGGTCACCGACGACGGGGAGACCGCGGTCTGCAACCTCGGGTCCGTCAACCTGGGCGCCTTCGTGACCGGCGACGACATCGACTGGGAGCGGCTGGACGCCACCGTGCGCACCGCCGTCACCTTCCTGGACCGGGTCGTCGACATCAACTTCTACCCGACCGAGCAGGCGGGCCGCTCCAACGCCCGCTGGCGTCCGGTCGGCCTCGGCGCGATGGGTCTCCAGGACGTCTTCTTCCAACTGCGCCTGCCCTTCGACTCCCCCGAGGCGAAGGCCCTGTCCACCCGCATCGCCGAGCGGATCATGCTCGCCGCGTACGAGACCTCCGCCGACCTCGCCGAGCGGGGCGGCCCGCTGCCGGCCTGGGAGAAGACCCGTACCGCGCGGGGCGTGCTGCACCCGGACCACTACGACGTGGAGCAGGCGTGGCCGGAGCGCTGGGCGGCGCTGCGCGAGCGCATCGCCACCACCGGGCTGCGCAACTCGCTGCTGCTGGCCATCGCGCCGACGGCCACCATCGCCTCCATCGCGGGCGTCTACGAGTGCATCGAGCCGCAGGTGTCCAACCTGTTCAAGCGCGAGACGCTGTCCGGCGAGTTCCTCCAGGTCAACTCGTACCTGGTCGGCGACCTCAAGCGGCTCGGCGTGTGGGACGCCCGCACCCGCGAGGCGCTGCGCGAGGCGAACGGCTCGGTGCAGGACTTCGCGTGGATCCCCGAGGACGTGCGCGTGCTGTACCGCACCGCCTGGGAGATCCCGCAGCGCGCCCTCATCGACATGGCCGCCGCCCGCACTCCGTATCTCGACCAGGCCCAGTCGCTGAACCTGTTCCTGGAGACGCCGACCATCGGGAAGCTCTCCTCGATGTACGCGTACGCCTGGAAGCAGGGCCTGAAGACCACCTACTACCTGCGTTCCCGCCCGGCGACCCGCATCGCCCGCGCCGCCGGCCGCGCCACCGTGCCCGTGCAGGCGGTCCCCGACCCCGAAGCGGTCGCCTGCTCCCTGGAAAACCCCGAGTCCTGCGAGGCCTGCCAGTGATGACCGACAACACCACCAAGAACCTGCTCGACCCGGGCTTCGAACTGACCCTGCGCCCCATGCGCTACCCGGACTTCTACGAGCGCTACCGGGACGCCATCAAGAACACCTGGCACGTCGAGGAGGTCGACCTCCACTCGGACGTCGCCGACCTCGCCAGGCTCAGCCCCGAGGAGCAGCACCTGATCGGCCGGCTGGTGGCGTTCTTCGCCACCGGTGACTCGATCGTCGCGAACAACCTGGTGCTGACCCTCTACAAGCACATCAACTCCCCCGAGGCGCGGCTCTATCTGAGCCGGCAGCTCTTCGAGGAGGCCGTGCACGTCCAGTTCTATCTGACGCTGCTGGACACCTACCTGCCCGACCCGGAGGACCGCGCGGCGGCCTTCGCGGCCGTGGAGAGCATCCCGTCCATCCGCGAGAAGGCGGAGTTCTGCTTCAAGTGGATGGACTCCGTCGAGTCCATCGACCGGCTGGAGTCCAAGGCCGACCGCCGCCGCTTCCTGCTCAACCTCGTCTGCTTCGCCGCGTGCATCGAGGGCCTGTTCTTCTACGGCGCCTTCGCCTACGTGTACTGGTTCCGCAGCCGGGGTCTGCTGCACGGGCTGGCCACCGGCACCAACTGGGTGTTCCGCGACGAGACGATGCACATGTCCTTCGCCTTCGACGTGGTCGACACCGTCCGCAAGGAGGAGCCGGACCTCTTCGACGACCGGCTCGAGCAGCAGGTCACCGACATGCTGCGGGAGGCCGTCGAGGCCGAGCTGCAGTTCGCGCGCGACCTGTGCGGTGACGGCCTCCCGGGGATGAACACCGACTCGATGCGGCAGTACCTGGAGTGCGTCGCCGACCAGCGTCTGACGCGGCTCGGCTTCGCCCCGGTGTACGGCTCCGAGAACCCCTTCTCCTTCATGGAGCTCCAGGGGGTTCAGGAGCTGACCAACTTCTTCGAGCGGCGGCCCTCGGCGTACCAGGTGGCGGTGGAGGGCACCGTCGACCTGGACGAGGACTTCTGAGCCTCCCTGATCTGACGGTCGATGCGCTTGTCGCGCACGACGCCGATCAGTGAGGGAAGGACCATGAGGACGAGGAGTCCGAAGGTCACGAGCATTCCGATCAGGGCTTCCATCTGGTTTCCGGTCATGACACCACTGTCGCGCCGGATGGTCCTTACCGGGAGTGGCAGGACTGCCGTAAGGCCTCGATTTCCTGCCACTCCCGAGGCACACTGGCAGCATGCTGAAGAACGTGGCCGCCGTCCTGCTCGACGGCGTGCATCCCTTCGAACTCGGCGTCGTGTGCGAGGTGTTCGGCATCGACCGCAGCGACGAGGGCCTGCCGGTGTACGACTTCGCGGTGGTCTCCGCCGAGGGCCCGGCGCTCACCACGCACGTAGGCGGACTGAGCGTCTCCACGCCGTACGGCCCCGACCGGCTGGAGGAGGCCGATCTGATCGCCGTGCCGGCCGGCAACCGGTTCGTCGACCGGGTGTACCCGCCCGAGCTGCTCGAGGCCCTGCGCCGGGCCGTGGACCGGGGCACGCGGGTGCTCAGCGTGTGCTCGGGGGTGTTCGTGCTGGGCGCCGCCGGGCTGCTGGACGGCCGGCGGTGCACGGTGCACTGGCGCCACGCGGACGAGCTGGCCCGGCAGTACCCGCGGGCCCGGGTCGAGCCGGACGTGCTGTACGTGGACGAGGACCCGGTGATCACGTCCGCCGGCACCGCCGCCGGCATCGACGCCTGCCTGCACATCGTGCGCAAGGAGCAGGGGCCGGAGGTCGCCAACAGGATCGCCCGGCGCATGGTGGTACCGCCGCACCGGGACGGCGGCCAGGCCCAGTACATCGAGCGGCCGCTGCCGCACTCCTCCTGCGACACCGTCGGCGAGGTGCTGGCCTGGATGGAACAGCACCTCGACGAGGAGGTCACCGTCGAGCAGCTCGCCGCTCGCGCGCACATGTCCCCGCGCACCTTCGCCCGCCGCTTCCAGCAGGAGACGGGCACGACCCCTTACCGCTGGATCCTGCGCCAGCGCGTGCTGCTGGCCCAGCGGCTGCTGGAGGCGACGGACGAGACGATGGACGCGGTCGCCTGGCGCACCGGCTTCGGCACGGCGGCGGCCCTGAGGCACCAGTTCGTCAGGGCTCTCGGCACCACCCCGCACGCCTACCGGCGCACCTTCCGGGGCCCCGAGGCCGCCGCCTGAGCCGCGTCGCCGCGGCGCTCACCTCGCCACGGGCCGGACCAGCAGGTCGTGGGGACGCAGCGTGATGCCGACGCGCACCGCGTCGTTCGAGCCCGCCACCTGCTCGAAGCGGTACTTGGTGGCGAGCGCCGCCGTGATCAGCGTCAGCTGCGCCATGGAGAAGTGGTCGCTGGGGCACTTGCGATTGCCCACGCTGAACGGCCGCATGGCGTATTTCGGCAGTTCCGTCACCCGCTCCGGAAGCCATCGGTCCGGGTCGAACTCCAGGTTGCGGGCGTATGACTTCGGATCGCGCTGGATTGCGTACGGACTGTAGATGATGTCCGCTCCGGCCGGAATGCGATAGCCACCGAGTTCCGTCTCGACCACCGCGCGCCGCGTCAATACCCATACCGCGGGACGCAAACGCATGGCCTCCACGATGACATTGCCGGTGTGCGTGAGCTTGCGGACGTCCTCGAATGCGACCGGGCGTCCGCCGGTCACCGCTTCGACTTCGTCGCGTATGCGGTCGGCATGTTCCGGATGGTCGGCAAGTGCCTGGAGCAACCACATGATCGTGGAGGCGATGGTTTCACTGCCGGGGGTGAGTATCGCGACGACCTGGTCGTGGATCTCCTGTTCTCCGATCGGATCGCCATTGTCGTCCTCGGCCTCCAGCAAAGCCGTCAGCAAATCGTCCGGCTTTTGACCGGATGCACGGCGCTCGGCGATGATCTCGTCCACCAGCAGGTGGAGATCGGCCAGCGCTTCGTTGAATTCGCGATTGGCCGGCAGCGGCAGCCGGTACAGCGGGCCGAGCGGGACGACCATCCGCCGGTACATGCCGCGGAAGACGGTGGCGAGGGCGGTGCACAGGCGCTCGGCGCGCTCGTCCATGTACTGGCCGCGCAGCAGGCAGCGGGCCGCGACGCGCACGGCGACGCGGAAGGACTCGGAGGTGGCGTCGACCGTCTCCCCCGGCCGCCAGCGCTCGGTGAGCGCGTGCGCCTCCTCCTCCATGATCGGCCCGTAGGCGGGGATCGCGTCGAGCTTGAAGGCGGGCTGGATGGTGCGCCGCTGGCGCCGGTGGAGCGGACCGTTGGCGGTGGCCACGCCCTCCTTGCCGAGCAGGCCCTCCAGCGACTCCCACAGTGGGCCGGCGATGTGGTAGTCGGGGCTCAGCGCGAGGGCGCCGGTGAGCGCCGGGGTGGTGACCGCGTACACGGTCTTCGGGCCGAGCTTGATGCGGACCACCTCGCCGTGGTCGCGCAGCTGGGCCATGAAGGCCAGCGGGTCGCGGGCCAGCCTCCAGCCGTGGCCGAGGAGCGGGACGCCGCCGCCCGCGACGGGCGGCTCGCGCAGTTCCGGCGCCCGGCCGGTCCGGATGCCGGGGGACGGGGGCGCCCCCTGTCCGAGCGTGGCCGAGGACTCGGGGGAGGACTCGACGGTCATTTCTCACCTGCCGCTTCGTTGTCGACGTACGGGGGCGTGGACCGGTCGTCCCAGCTGTCGACCATGTACCGGCCGGACTCGTGGTGGAACCAGTAGACGGAACTGAACCAGTTCCGCATATTGCCGACGTTGACCCGCACGGCGCCGCTCAGTTCCTTTCCGCGTACGGTTCCGTCGTCGAGTTCGCCGGCGAACCGTAAGACGTCCCGCTCGACGGCGAGGAATTCCGTGATGCATTCCTCCACGCGTCGCCGGATTTCCTCTATCGCTTCTTCCAGGGTCAGTTGGTGGTGGGTGATGAGGCTGATGCCGAGATTGTGGACCTCATCGCCCGCTATTTCCTTGGGCAGTGAGCAGAGGTCGTTGTACCAGGCGGCGAATTCCTGGCTCAGCAGGGCCGCCCGCCGGTATGCCGGGTGCTTTCGCACGGAGTCCGGCAGTTCGCACCCCGCGCTCGTCTCCAGCAGGTCGGTCCAGATCGCGTGCGCGAAGGTGAGCCGGCGCAGCGCGAGGTACTCCTCGACGCCGGGCACGATTCCGTGGGTGCGGTTGTGGAATTCCCGGTCGTACGCCTCGATCACCGCGTGGAAGTGCCGGGCGAACCGGGCGTTCCACGTCGCCGGCAGGAAGGCGTAGAGCCGCAGCACGCTGTCGGCGAACCCGGCCACCAGCGCGTCCTCGTGGTGCAGGTGGTCCGCGGGTGCGTCCAGTGCCGCGTGCAGCCGGTCCCGCAGCCGGCGCCAGGCGGCCGCGCGGCCGTGGACGATGTCCCGGTCGTGCCGGTCGTCCCAGACGAAGAACCACGCGCTGTAGTCGGCTATCGCCTGGAGGACCTCGTCGGGGGCGCCCAGGTAGTACCCCGCCATGAGGTCCGTGTAGCACAGTCCGTCGGCATATTCCTCGACCTTGTCGGCCGGCATGAGCCGCTTTTCCAGCAGCCAGGTACGGGTCTTGTCCTGGAGCTTCGGCCAATACGGATGAAGCTGCCGGGGAAAAGCCGCCTCGATCACCGGGAGTGAGAGCTGCGGTGGGACTGCGATCGCGGTCGGTGTCGCTGTGGTGCCGTGTGGGAAAGCATGCACGAACAAACCCCTCTCAGCCGCCGGTGACGCACGCCTCGCGCTGAGCGGGGCGTGCGCCGTTGCGTATCCCCGCTCTTCCATTCAGCACCACAACTGACCGTTCTGGGAACGGATTTGCTCCATTCACTACCCCGCGACGCCTGGAATCTCCTGTTGTGTGTCGGCTTCGGAATCTTCGGAAGGGCGACGGGGATCGTACAGGTGACGGACACGCGAACGGCGCCCGCTCGGGTGGGACCCGGACGGGCGCCGTGCGCCTGGGGCTGGTGAGGCCGGGGTGAGGTCTCAGTCGTTCGCGACCACGGGGTATCGCGGCTCGTTCTCGGCCATCTGCCGCAGCGCGTCCTTGCGTTCGCGCTTGGAGAGCCGGTCGATGTAGAGGTACCCGTAGAGGTGGTCGGTCTCGTGCTGGAGGCAGCGGGCGAAGTAGCCGGTGCCACGCACCTTGACCGGGTTGCCCTGCTCGTCCTGCCCGGTCACCTCGGCGTAGTCGGGGCGGGCGAGCGGTGCGTAGGCGGTCGGCACGGACAGGCAGCCCTCGTTGCTGTCGTCCAGGCGGCGCCGGTCGGCGGGCAGTTCGACGAGCCTCGGGTTGCAGACCACGCCGACGTGGCGGACTCCCTCGTCGTCGGGGCAGTCGTAGACGAAGACCTTCTTGTCGACGCCGATCTGGTTGGCGGCCAGGCCCACGCCCTCGGCGGTGCGCTGGCTGGCGAACATGTCCGCGACCAGCTGCTGGAGCTCCTCGCCGAAGTCGGTGACGTCCTGGCACTCCTTGTGCAGCACCGGGTTGCCGACGACCGTGATCGGACGCGAGGTACCGCGCTCACGCCAGCCCGTCTCGCGCTCCTCGCAGTCCTCGGTGTCGACGACGAAGCCCTCGTCGTCCACGGGGAGCACGCCCGCGTGCTGCTGATCGGTGTCCTGCTGCGCCATGACCGACGTATGCCTTCCTGGATGGAACCGGAGTTGATGCCTGGTACAGGGTACGGGGAGCGGGCGACGGTCTCAGCAGACCTCTTCGAGGTCCCGCCAGTCCCGCGAGTCCGGACTGTCCGCGACCCATCCGTCCAGCAGCCCCCGCACCAGCGAGGCCGGCGCGGCCACCCCGCACTCCCGTTCCGGCACCCACAGCTGCCCGTCGGTCCGGTGCCCGAGCGGCCCCGGGTGCCCCGGCTCGCTGTGGTCGTGCGGGTCGAGGTGCTCGCCGTCGCCCTCGTCGGAGGGCATCCGGGACTCCGAGCACATCCGGCACAGCAGCCGCACGGAGGACGACCAGTCCTCGGCGGCGAACCCGGCGTCGGCGGCCAGCTGCTCCAGCGCGTCCCGGTCGGCCTCGGTGGCGGCCTCCAGGAGGACCACCCAGGTGGGGACGGGCGAGGGCGCCCACAGCTCGATCTCGTCGAAGACGGGGTAGGAGTGCCCGGCGGCCGTGGTCCGCTCCCCGTGCGGGACGCCGTCGTGCAGCACGACCTCGCCCCAGCGCCGCCCGGAGGACGGCAGCGGAATGGACAGCACCTCGACGCGGGCGGGGTCCAGCCGCCGCCCCCACACCACCTCGGCCTCGCCCTCGGGGGACAGCCGTACGGCCGCGCTGCCGAGGTCCATGCCGAGGGGCTCGCCGGCGTCCGTGGCGTCGCCGGGCGTCTTCAGCCCGTACGCCTGCCAGGCGCGGCGGGCCAGGGGCCAGTCCTGGAGGGCGGTCGCGGCGATGCCGACGTTCCACCAGTCGGGGGCCCCGCTGTCCTTGTCGAGCAGTGCCACGGCCCTCAGGCCCGCCGCTCTGGCCTGCTCCCAGTCGTGCCGGAACTTGTGCAGCAGGGCGAGGTTGAACCACGACTCCGACAGCCAGGGCTCCAGATCGGCGGCCCGCGTCAGGAGCGCTCCCGCGTCCTCGTAGCGACCGTCGCCGATCAGCGTGAACGCCCGGTCGGTGGCCTGCCGCCAGGAGGCGGAGGGCCGGTGCCGTCCCTTGCCGAAGATCCTCACGATTCCCGCCTGCCAGTTCCGTTCAGTGGGCTGGCTGTGCCTTTCCGCGCCCCCGGACACCCTCTCCTGCGCATCAAACCATGTACGGCCTGCGGGGCGCTCATTACCCATGGGTTACCCAGCCGAGGGCGAGGTAAGGCTGCCTCGGGAGAGCACCCGGGCCAGCGCCTCCACGACCTCCGGAGCGTAGTCGCCGGCGGTGGCGAGGCGCAGCTCCTCCAGCGCGGTGAGGTCCCCGCCGGGCCCGGCGTCCCGCGCCTTCTCCTCGTAGGCGTTCACCGCCCGCACGATGCGCGCGGCGAGCGGCTGCTCGTGGCAGGGGTCGGCCTGCCGCTCCACCACCACGGCGACCGCCGCGTCGACGCCGGTCTGGCGCACCACGGCCCCGCCGAGCAGCGCGATCCGCCGCTGTTCGGACACGGGCAGCCCGGCCGTCGCGCCCGCCGGGACCGGGTCGACGAGGCTGAGCTGGCCGATGTCGTGCATGAGCGCCGCGTACTCCAGCACCGTCAGCTCGGGCCCGGACAGCCCCAGGTCCCGTCCGACGGCCACGCTGAGCCCGGCGACGCGGCGGGCGTGCCCGGCGGGGGTGTACCCGGCGATCTCGGTGGCCCGGGCCAGGGAGGCGATGGTCTGCCGGTAGGTGGCCCGGACGGCGGCGTACCGCCGGTAGGACAGCTGGGTGAGCAGCAGGGGCACGCTGAAGACGGGCAGCGCCCACAGTCCCGCGACGGCCACGGCGAGCGCCATCACCGCCCCCGTCGCGCAGACCGCGGAGGTGATGCCGCCCATCGCCCGCAGTTCCTCGCGCAGCAGCGGGCCGAGGGGCCATCCGGTCCGCGCGTGCGCCGGTGCCGCGGCGAGCACGGCGTCGCACAGCGCGGTCAGCGCGAGCAGCGCGATCAGCAGCAGCGCGTGGGCGGGGCCGCCCCAGTCGCGGAAGGTGCCCTGGCTCGCCAGGGGCTGGAAGCAGACGGCGGCGAAGGCGACGGTGAGCAGGCGCCGCGCCAGGTGGTCGAGGACCGGACCGTCACCGCACGCGATGTGCGGGACGCTGCCGAGCAGTGAGGCGACGAGGACCACGGTGACGGTCTGGGCGGCCCCGTGGTGCACGGGCTGTCCGGCGTTCTCCCCGAGCAGGGCGTACGCCAGTGCCCCGGCGGTCCCGAGCGGCGCCGTCTCCCGGCCCTCGCCGCCGGTCCGGCGGGTGAGCTCGCCGAGCACGACGAGGAGCCCGAAGGCGAGCGCGACGGGGCGCTCGACGGCGCCGTTCCACAGCACGGAGGCGAGGCACACGAGCGCGACGAGCGCGGCGCCGGCGTACATGAGGAGCACCGCCGGGGTCCGCGGCCCCGGCGCGCTCCGCTCCCGCCGCGACCACGGGACCGCCCGGTCACGGCCGGCGCCGACGGGGCCGGTCCCGGCCTCCGCCCCCTCCACCACCGGTCTCACGAAGCCCCCCTCGCCACCCTGTCGTGCGCTTCCTCGCTGCGGTCCTCGGCCGGCCCGGACGGCCGGGCGGGGGCGACGTCGGAGGTCACCGCCGGGTGCCAGCCGTGGTGTTCCAGCGCGCGCACCAGTGCCAGGACCATCCGGGGGTCGAAGTGGGTGCCCGCGCACCGCTGGAGCTCGGCCACGGCCGCCGAGACGGGCCGCGCCCTGCTGTAGGACCGCGTGGACGTCATCGCGTCGAAGGCGTCGGCGACGGCGACCACCCGGGCCGACTCGGGGATCTGGCCGCCCGCCAGCCCGTAGGGGTAACCGCTGCCGTCCAGCCGTTCGTGGTGGTGCAGCACGGCGGCCCGGGCCTCGCCCAGGAAGCGGATGCCGCGCACCATCTCGTGCCCGTACTCGGGGTGCAGCTCGATCACGCGCCGTTCCTCGGGCGTCAGCGGCCCGTCCTTGCGCAGCAGCCGCGTGGGCACGCCGAGCTTGCCCACGTCGTGCAGGATCCCGGCGAAGCGGAGCGTCTCGACGCGTTCGTCGTCCAGGCCCAGCTCGCGGGCGATCATCATCGAGGCGTGGCCGACCCGCTCACTGTGTCCGCGCGTGTAGCCGTCCTTGATGTCGACGGCCTGGACGAGGGCGCGGATGGTCGCCTGGTGCGCGGCACGCTCCCGGTGGTACTGGGCGAACGCCCACCACGCCACGCACATCGGCAGCAGTACGAGCAGCGCGGCGACCGGGCCGTAGGGGCTGCGCCACAGGACGGCCATCATCAGACCGGCGAGCCCGTGCACGGCGATCGGGGCGAGAGAACGGGAGAAGAGTCCCCGCCACGCGCGCCGGGCCGGCACCCGGTCGGCCAGCGCGAGGATCCCGCCGTCCAGCAGGGTCAGCACCAGGCAGAAGCCCAGCACCGCGGCCCCGGCGGGCGCGAGCGCGTAGGGGAAGTCGGCGGCCGCCACCGCGTCCCGGCCGCCGAACTCGGCGTGCACCCGGGCCGCGGCCCAGACGGCGAGCGCCAACTGCGCGGCCCGCCAGGCCCGTCGCAGCCCGGCCGGCCGGTTCGCGACCGGGGAGAGCAGGGCACCCGGCAGCGCCACGAGGGCGGCGGCGGGCGGTGGGAGCAGGAAGGCCCCGGCGAGCAGCACGGGGTAGCAGGTGCCGACGAACCGGGTCCGGGCGATGTGCTCGCAGCCCGCGTACAGTCCCGCGAGCAGCAGCACCGCACCCCAGGGCGCGGGTGACTGGGTCAGCGGGCGCAGGCAGAGCAGGGCGGCGAGGACGGCACCGGCGACATACGCACGCGCCCGTGCCGGTACCGCGTCCATGAGCGCCTCCCCCGGCCGTCCCTGTCAGGCTCGCGAGCCTAGGTTCGGCGACGGGGAGAGGCGGGCGGATGTCCCGCGGATTAGCACGTACGAGTGACGTGTCACGCGGGGCGGGCCGCGGCTCAGGACTCCTGGGGGGTGGGCGGTGCCGCCGTGACGTCGTGCTCCGGGACCGACTGGCCCGAGCGGATCAGGTCGATCCGGCCCATGACCTTGGAGCGCAGGTCGCCCGGCACGTCGTCATGGCCGCAGCACCGCTTGACCAGCTTCTTGACGGCCTGCTCCAGCCCGTACTTCTCCAGACAGGGCGAGCACTCCTCGAAGTGGTGCTCGAACTTCACGCAGTCCGAGTCCGGCATCTCTTTGTCGAGGAACTCGTAGAGATGATCGAGGATTTCGCTGCAATCCGTCTCGTGCGGCTCTCCGCAGCTCATGACCCCGAGCCTTTCGCTTCGTTCGACTCTCCGGCGCCGGCCGGGACCAGACCGCGGTCGCGGGCGTAGTCCTCCAGCATGCCGCGCAGCTGGCGGCGGCCCCGGTGCAGCCGGGACATCACCGTACCGATGGGTGTCCCCATGATGTCCGCGATCTCCTTGTAGGCAAAGCCCTCCACGTCGGCCAGATACACGGCGATGCGGAACTCCTCGGGGATCGCCTGGAGCGCCTGCTTCACGTCCGAGTCGGGCAGGTGGTCGAGCGCCTGCGACTCGGCGGAGCGCAGACCCGTCGACATGTGCGACTCTGCGCGCGCGAGCTGCCAGTCCTCGATCTCCTCCGCCGCGCTGCGCTGGGGTTCGCGCTGCTTCTTGCGGTAGGAGTTGATGAAGGTGTTGGTGAGGATGCGGTACAGCCACGCCTTGAGGTTGGTGCCCTCGCGGAACTGATGGAAGGACGCGTACGCCTTGGCGTAGGTCTCCTGCACCAGGTCCTCGGCGTCGGCCGGGTTGCGGGTCATGCGCAGCGCGGCCGAGTACATCTGGTCGAGGAACTCGAGCGCGTCCCGCTCGAAGCGCGCGCTGCGCTCCGCGGTCGACTCCGCGCCCGTGCCCCGGCCCTCGGGCTGCTCCGCCTGGCCGTGTTCGGTCCCTGCGTCGGTCCCAGTGACCGGACCCACCTCCTCCAGTGACGTCACGGTGCCGAATCCGGCCCCGCTCGAATCGGAGGATAGACGACGATCCGGTCCGCCCGCCGCCCGAACGGGGGCGGTCTTCGCCGCGTGCAGCACCGTCCAGTCCAGGTCGGCGCGGCTGCTGCGACTCGGGCAGAAGGCTGAAGCCATGCGGCGGACTTCCTCTCGTACGGCATCGGTGCTGACGCTCAGCAACGTATGTCCGCCACAACAGCGGTCGCCCGCCGCTCATTCCCGGGCCGTCAGCCGAGTGAGCGGGTCCACTCCGCGACGCCGTCGGTGATCAGCCGCAGGGCCTCGTCCTGCGTGATCTCCGCCCGTTTGGGCACGGCGAAGCCGTGGTCGCCGTACGGGACCGGGGTCAGGTCGTAGCTCCCCTCGGGGAACTCCTCGGGCTTCCCGAAGGGGTCGTTGCCGCCCTGGACGACGAGGGTCGGCACCCCGGCCCCGAGCAGTTCACCGGCGCGGGACTTCTCGGGCTTGCCCGGCGGGTGCAGCGGGAAGCTCAGGGCGAGGACGGCACGGGCGCCCAGCTCGGTGGCGGTGCGGCAGGCGACGCGGGCGCCGGCGCTGCGGCCGCCGGAGATCACCGGCAGGCCGGGGGCGTTCAGCGCGGGCCAGACGCCGCGCCAGCCTGTGTCCAGGGTCTTCGGGGCGGGCGCGAGCTTCTTGCCGGCCACCCGCCAGGGCTGCTCGACCAGGGCCACGGTCACGCCCACCGCGGGCAGCGCCGCCGCCAGGGCCGCCAGGTCGCGCGCCTCGATGCCGCCGCCGGCGCCGTGGCTCGCGGCGAGGACGAGGCGGGGCCGCGCGGCCGGGTGCCAGGTGATGCGGGCGGCGCCGGCCTCCGTGTCGATGATCTCGGTCTTCACGTCAGAAGAGTGTGCCCTCTTCCGGCCCGTCCAGCTCCTTCAGCAGCTCCGGCCCGTTGTTGCGGACGTTGCTCACGGCCGTGGAGACCGGGAACGCCCGCATCAGCCCCGCGGGCGGGGGCGTCAGCAGCGAGGTGAGCTCGTCGGGGTCGGTGCGCGCCGGGTCGAGCCACGCGTCCCACCGGTCCTGCGTCAGCATCAGCGGCATCCGGGGGTGGATGTCGGCCAGGGCGTGCGGGCCCTCGGGCGAGGCGACGGCGAGCGGGGTGGCCTCGGCCTCGGTGGTGATCACCGAGCACGTCACCCACCAGGCCGCCGGGTGGTCGTCGGGCAGCGTCCGGTCCCGCCAGAACTCGTAGAGCCCCGCCATGGCGAAGACGGAGCCGTCGGCCGGGGTCACGAAGTACGGCTGCTTGCGGGGCCGCTTCCGGCGTCCCTCGACCTCCAGGTCCCGCTCCTGCTTGCCGGTGACCCACTCGTAGTAGCCGTCGGCGGGCAGGATGCAGCGCCGGGTGCTGAAGGCGCGGCGGTAGGACGGCTTCTCGTGGACGGTCTCCGCGCGGGCGTTGATCATCCGGGCGCCGCCCTCGGGCGTCTTGGCCCAGGAGGGGACGAGGCCCCACTTCAGTTTCCGCAGCTGGCGAACCGGCCGCGGGTCCTGCGCGTCCTTCAGGGGGCGGTCCAGGACGGCGTAGACCTCTTTGGTGGGTGCCACGTTGTAGTCAGGCTCCAGGGTCTCCTGGGGCTCCCACTTCTCGATCTCAAAGATTCCTGCGAGATCCTCGGGTCCACGACTCGCCGCATACCGTCCGCACATGCGTGCCACATTGCCAGGCCCGCCCGTCTCCCGACCACCGCCCCTCCCCGAGGCGCTTCGCGCCACACCCGCTCGACCGTGCACACGAGGAGCCCGCACCGACCATGGACCACCTCGCCTCGGCCTCGCTCACCTCCCTGTGGGACGAGGTCTCCGGTACCCAGCCCGACCCCCAGCTGTGGGTGGTGATCGCGACCCTGGTCGCCGGGCTCGCCGTCGTCGTGCTCCGCCCGCTGTGGCGGACGGCACGGAACGCGATCACCATCGCCCACGAGGGCGGGCACGGACTGGTGGCGCTGCTCACCGGGCGCACGCTGACCGCCATCACCCTGCACTCGGACACCAGCGGCCTCACCGTCAGCCGGGGCAAGCCGCACGGGCTCGGCATGATCCTCACCGCGGCGGCCGGCTACACCGCGCCCTCGCTGCTGGGCCTGGGCGGGGCCGCGCTGCTGGCCTCGGGACGCATCACGCTGCTGCTGTGGGTGGCGACGGCGCTGCTGATCGCCCTGCTGGTGATGATCCGCAACGCGTACGGGGTACTGACGGTCGTGCTGACCGGCGGGACGTTCCTGCTGGTGTCCTGGCTGGCCGGCCCGCAGGTGCAGGCGGCGTTCGCGTACGCGGCGGTGTGGTTCCTGCTGCTCGGCGGGGTGCGGCCGCCCTTCGAGCTCCAGGCCAAGCGGGCGCGGGGCGGGGCAGGCGACTCGGACGCGGACCAGCTGGCCCGGCTGTCCCACGCTCCGGCGGCGGTGTGGTTCTTCCTGTTCCACGCGGTCTCGCTGTGCTCGCTGATCGGCGGGGGACGGTGGCTGCTGGAGCTGTGAGCGGGCCTTCGGGCCGGCCGGCCGCACAGGGAGCGAGAACTGCCGCATATAGGCGCGGCAGTTCCCCTGTCGCGGTTTCGGTCGGATTTCGACACCTTTGATCAAGATCTCCGATCGGCTTCAGCCATTAAAGTGGGGCTCATGACCGTGAATTCCGCGCACACCGCCCTCTGGCCCGCCCCGCACGCGAGCGGGGCCGTCGACGCGACCGTCCATGTGCCCGGATCCAAATCGGTCACCAACCGCGCCCTGGTGCTGGCCGCGCTCGCCTCCGAGCCCGGCTGGCTGCGCCGCCCGCTGCGCTCACGCGACACCCTGCTGATGGCCGGGGCGCTGCGGGCGATGGGCGTCGAGATCGAGGAGGGCGTCGGTCCCGACGGCACCGGCGAGTTCTGGCGGGTCATCCCGGCCGGTCTGCACGGCCCCGCCACGGTCGACGTCGGCAACGCCGGCACGGTCATGCGCTTCCTCCCGCCGGTCGCCACGCTCGCCGACGGCCCCGTCCGCTTCGACGGCGACCCCCGCTCCTACGAGCGCCCGCTGCACGGGGTGATCGACGCGCTGCGCGTCCTCGGTGCCCGCATCGACGACGACGGGCGCGGCGCGCTGCCGATGACCGTGCACGGCGGCGGCGCCCTGGAGGGCGGGCCGGTCGCGATCGACGCGTCGTCGTCCTCGCAGTTCGTCAGTGCGCTGCTGCTGTCCGGCCCGCGCTTCAATCAGGGCGTCGAGGTCCGCCACACCGGATCGGCGCTGCCGTCCATGCCGCACATCCGCATGACCGTCGACATGCTGCGCTCGGTCGGCGCCCAGGTGGACACGCCGGAGTCCGGCGGCGAGCCGAACGTCTGGCGGGTCACGCCGGGCGCGCTGCTCGGCCGCGACCTCACGATCGAGCCGGACCTGTCGAACGCCCAGCCGTTCCTGGCGGCGGCGCTGGTGACCGGCGGCAAGGTGGTGATCCCCGACTGGCCGGCCCGTACCACCCAGCCCGGTGACCGGCTGCGCGAGATCTTCACCGAGATGGGCGGTTCCTGCGAACTGACCGACTACGGCCTGCTGTTCACCGGATCGGGTGCCGTGCACGGCATCGACGTGGACCTAGGCGAGGTCGGCGAGCTCACCCCGGGCGTCGCGGCCGTCGCGGCCCTCGCGGACTCCCCCTCGACCCTGCGCGGGGTGGCACATCTGCGCCTGCACGAGACGGACCGGCTGGCCGCGCTCACCAAGGAGATCAACGAACTCGGCGGCGACGTCACCGAGACCGCGGACGGGCTGCACATCCGCCCGCGCCGCCTGCACGGCGGGGTCTTCCACACCTACGAGGACCACCGCATGGCCACCGCCGGCGCGATCATCGGCCTCGCGGTCGAGGGCGTGGAGATCGAGAACGTGGCGACCACCGCCAAGACGCTGCCCGACTTCCCCGACCTGTGGACCGGGATGCTCGGGGCGTAGGGACCGTTCGCCATGCGCCGCTACGGCAAGCACACCGACGAGGACGACATCCGCTCGCGCCCCAACCGCAAGGGCAACCGGCCTCGCACCCACATCCGGCCCAAGCACGAGGACGCCGCCGAGGGCCTCGTCCTCACCGTGGACCGGGGCCGGCTGACCTGCCTCGTCGAGGACCGGGTCGTCACGGCGATGAAGGCCCGCGAACTGGGCCGCAAGGCCGCGGTCGTCGGCGACCGGGTGGCGCTGGTCGGCGACCTGTCCGGCGCCAAGGACACGCTCGCGCGGATCGTCCGCATCGAGGAGCGCACGTCGGTGCTGCGCCGCACGGCGGACGACGACGACCCCTACGAGCGCGTGGTCGTCGCCAACGCCGACCAGCTCGCCATCGTCACCGCCCTCGCCGACCCCGAGCCGCGCCCGCGCCTCATCGACCGCTGCCTGGTCGCGGCGTTCGACGGCGGCCTCACCCCGCTGCTGGTGATGACCAAGTCGGACCTCGCCCCGCCCGACGAACTGCTCGGTCTGTACGGCGCGTTGGACATCCCGTACGTCGTCACCAGCCGCGAGGAGCTGGAGAACGGCGATGCCGCCGACCGCGTGCGCGAGCATCTGGACGGTAAGGTCACGGCGTTCGTCGGCCACTCCGGGGTCGGAAAGACGACGCTGGTCAACGCGCTGGTCCCGGAGGACCGACGCCGTACGACGGGCCACGTCAACGCGGTGACGGGACGCGGCCGGCACACGACGACCTCGGCCCTCGCGCTGCCGCTCTCCTCCGACGAGGGCGGCTGGGTCGTGGACACCCCCGGCGTACGGTCGTTCGGGCTCGCCCACATCGACCCGTCCCGTGTGATCCACGCCTTCCCCGATCTGGAGCCGGGTACGGAGGGCTGCCCCCGCGCGTGCAGCCACGACGAGCCCGACTGCGCGCTGGACGCGTGGGTCGCCGAGGGCCACGCCGACCCGGCGCGGCTGTACTCGCTGCGCCGGCTGCTGGCGACGCGCGAGCGGACGGAAGGCGACTGACCTCCGCGTTGTTTGCCGTGCCGTGCGACCGGCAAGTGCATAATCGCACCAAGCCGGATCCAAGCCCGGGCAAAAGCCGATGGATCGACGAAGCGGTCACGGTACGGGACCACGGAAGGACGACACATGGCGTGGCTGCTGGTCATCGTGGCCGGGGTGCTGGAGACCGGCTTCGCCGTGTGTCTGAAGCTCTCGCACGGCTTCACCCGGCTGTGGCCCACTGTCGCGTTCTGCGCCTTCGCGCTGGGCAGTTTCGGCCTGCTGACCCTGTCGTTGAAGAAGCTCGACGTCGGCCCGGCGTACGCCGTGTGGACCGGCATCGGCGCGGCGGGCACCGCCATCTACGGCATGGTGTTCCTGGGTGACCTGGTCTCCACACTGAAGATCGTCTCGATCAGCTTCGTCATCATCGGCGTGATCGGGCTCCAGCTGTCGGGCTCGGCGCACTGACGCGTCCGGCCGTCACGACGTCGACTGCCGTGGCAGGACGGTACGGACGAGTTCCGTCACGCCGCCCTCGCCGGGCGGGGCCGCGACACAGGACAGGGCGAGCCGGACGGTGAGTTCGCAGGTGCGGGCGAGGTCGGCGGCCTCCGCGCGGGGAACACCGGGCCTGGACAGGGCGGCGACGGCACGGTCGCGGACGAGGGCCACGAAGTCGGCGGGCGAGGGCAGCGGGCCGTCGGCCCGGCGCTGGGCCGGCACGGCGGAGGAGGACGGCACGCCGCCGGGCGCGGGGGCGGGCAGCCACGCGCCCCAGCAGCCGGTGAGCAGGGCGCGCACCAGCGCGTTGTCCCCTGCCGCGGAGGCGGTCCACTCGGCCGTCGCGGTGAGCCGCTCGCGTGGGTCGCCGACGGCGCGGAGCGCGCGCTCCACACCGGCGAGATAGCCGTCCGCCTCCCGCCGGACGAGTGCGCGGGCGAGGCCCTCCTTGCTGCCGAACTCGTTGTACAGCGTCTGCCGCGACACTCCGGCCGCCGCCGCCACGTCCACCATCCGCACGGCGGCCCACGGCCGCCGCGCCAGCGCGGTGTACGCGGCATCGAGCAGGGACTCCCGGGCTGCGGGCATCATCGCCTCCCTAGGCCGAAGCGACTCAGCGCCCAGATTTGACGGGTATGCCACCCCTGTCAAGACACCTCGCCCCGTCCGACACGCCCGCACCTCACCAGCGGCGGCCCACCGCTCCGGCCCCGCCCTCCCCCGTCCGCATCGCCCCGCACAGACCTCCCGCTCAAACCCCTGGTGGCCCCGCCCCGCCCCCGCCCGATACCGTGGCCGCATGCCGGACTACCTCGACGACCTCCGCCTCGCCCACGTCCTCGCGGACGCCGCCGATGCCGCGACGATGGACCGCTTCAAGGCCCTCGACCTGAAGGTCGAGACCAAGCCGGACATGACCCCCGTGAGCGAGGCGGACAAGGCCGCCGAGGAACTCATCCGGGGCCACCTGGCCCGCGCCCGCCCCCGCGACGCCGTCCTCGGCGAGGAGTACGGCACCGAGGGCACCGGCCCCCGCCGCTGGGTCGTCGACCCGATCGACGGCACCAAGAACTACGTCCGCGGAGTCCCGGTCTGGGCCACCCTCATCGCCCTCATGGAGGCCGGCGGTGGGGGTCCCTCCCGCTCGGGCGAATTCGAGAGTGGGGGAGGCTACCAGCCCGTCGTCGGCCTCGTCTCCGCTCCGGCCCTCGGCCGCCGCTGGTGGGCCGCGAAGGACCACGGCGCCTTCACCGGCCGCAGCCTGACCTCCGCCCACCGCCTCCAGGTCTCCCAGGTCTCCACCCTCGCCGACGCCTCCTTCGCGTACTCCTCGCTCGGCGGCTGGGAGGAGCAGGGCCGGCTGGACGGCTTCCTGGACCTGACCCGCGCGGTGTGGCGTACGCGGGCGTACGGGGACTTCTGGCCGTACATGATGGTCGCCGAGGGCTCGGTCGACCTGTGCGCCGAACCCGAGCTCTCCCTCTGGGACATGGCGGCGAACGCCATCATCGTCACGGAGGCCGGCGGCACCTTCACCGGCCTGGACGGCAGGCCCGGACCGCACAGCGGCAACGCCGCGGCGTCCAACGGCCGGCTCCACGACGAGCTGCTCGGCCATCTCAACCAGCGCTACTGAGCCCGCCCCCCGCACGCCCGCCGACTCGCCCTGTGCGCCCCCTTGTTGGCCCCGGCTTTGCCTGCCACTCTGAGAGTCCCCCCACTTGTGAACTTGTGAATCCATGAACTAACTCATGGATCACCGGCAGGAGGTGGCTCCACCCATGCTCGTCCGCGAAGCCATGAGCTCGGTCGTCCTCACCATCGGTCCCGCCCACACCCTGCGCCAGGCCGCCACACTGATGTCCGCCCGCCGCGTCGGCGCGGCCGTGGTCCACGACCCCGACGCCGGCGGCATCGGCATCCTCACCGAACGCGACATCCTCAACTCCCTCGGCCGGGGCCAGGACCCCGACGCCGAACGCGCCCACGCCCACACCACCACCGACGTCGTGTTCGCGACGCCGTCCTGGACCGTGGAGGAGGCGGCCGGGGCGATGGCGCACGGCGGCTTCCGCCATCTCATCGTGCTCGACCGCGACGAGCCCGTCGGCGTGGTCTCGGTCCGCGACATCATCCGCTGCTGGGCACCGGCCCGGCAGGTACCGGCGCAGCACGTGCCGGCCTGACACCCTGCCACGCGAAACGGGCCGGGCCCCCGTTCCCGGGGATCCGGCCCGCCGCCACGACAAGCGGTCCAGTGCTGGACGTCAGCCGCGCAGGGCCTGGACCGCGGCCTCCAGCCGCTTGCCGAAGTCACCGTCGGCCTGACGGAAGTTGTCGATCGCGCGCTCGATGATGTCCTCGCGCGAGACCTGGGAGATGGCGCCGGCCAGGTTGTCGATCAGGCGCTCCTTCTCCGCGTCCGTCATCAGCCGGTAGAGGTTGCCCGCCTGGACGAAGTCGTTGTCCTCGGCGTGCGAGGGGGCCTCGGTCTCTCCGGTGACACCGGAGACCGCGACCGGCTGCCACAGGGCACGGTCCGTCTGGAACGGGCCGCCGAAGCTGTTCGGCTCGTAGTTCTTCGCGCCCTTGTGGCGGCCGTCGTACAGGTAGCCGTCACGGGAGTTGGTGCGCGCCTCGGTGGCGTGCGGGCGGTTCACCGGCAGGTGGTCGGCGTTGATGCCGACGCGGTAGCGGTGGGCGTCGCCGTAGGCGAAGAGGCGGCCCTGGAGCATCTTGTCCGGGGACGGGCCGATGCCGGGCACGAAGTGGGCCGGGGAGAAGATCGACTGCTCGACCTCGGCGAAGATGTTCTCCGGGTTGCGGTTGAGCTCCAGCTTGCCGAACCAGACGATCGGGTAGTCGGCGTGCGGCCACACCTTGGTCAGGTCGAACGGGTTGAAGCGGTACGTCGCGGCCTCGGCGACGGGCATGATCTGCACGCCGACGGTCCAGGACGGGAAGTCACCGCGCTCGATGGCCTCGCGGAGGTCGCGCTGGTGCGAGTCGGGGTCCTCACCGGCGAGCTTGTCGGCCTCGGCCTGGGTGAGGCACTTGATGCCCTGGTCGGTCTTGAAGTGGTACTTGACCCAGAAGGCCTCGCCGGCCGCGTTGTTCCACTGGTAGGTGTGCGAGCCGAAGCCGTCCATGTGGCGGTAGGACGCCGGGATGCCACGGTCGCCGAAGAGCCAGGTCACCTGGTGCGTGGACTCGGGCGAGAGGCTCCAGAAGTCCCAGACGTTGTCCATCTCGGTCGAACCCGTGTAGGGGTCGCGCTTCTGCGTGTGGATGAAGTCGGGGAACTTGATGGCGTCCTTGATGAAGAACACCGGGGTGTTGTTGCCGACGAGGTCGTAGTTGCCCTCTTCGGTGTAGAACTTCAGCGCGAAGCCGCGCGGGTCGCGGACGGCGTCCGCCGCACCCAGGTTGCCCGCCACGGTCGAGAAGCGGAGGAAGGTCTCCGTCTCCTTGCCGACCTCGGAGAGGAAGGCGGCGCGCGTGTACGGGGTGACATCGGCGGTGACCGTGAAGGTGCCGTAGGCGCCCGCGCCACGGGCGTGCACGACGCGCTCCGGGATGCGCTCACGGTTGAAGTGGGCCAGCTTCTCGAGGAGCAGCTGGTCCTGGACGAGCACGGGGCCGCCGACGCCCGCGGTCTCGCTGTTCTGGTTGTCGGCCACCGGAGCACCGGCTTCCGTAGTAAGCGGTCCCTGAGTCACGTACGCCTCCTGCGCCAATCCTGCAAAACCTGTCCCTTGGCTAATGCCGGTCTCGATCCTACAATGGACATTGTCTAAGTCAAGTAAGACTCCAAAGTCACACCCGTTCGGGACCTGGTCCCCCTTGCTGTTAGGCTGGTCTGTATGAGTGACCTTCTGGAGCGGCTGCGTGGACGCGGTTGGCGCATGACCGCGCAGCGGCGTGTCGTGGCCGAGGTCCTTGACGGCGATCATGTCCATCTGACCGCCGACGAGGTGCACGCCAGGGCCGTCACCAAGCTGCCGGAGATCTCCCGGGCGACCGTCTACAACACCCTGGGCGAGCTGGTCTCGCTCGGTGAGGTGCTGGAGGTCGCGACGGACAAGCGCGCGAAGCGGTACGACCCGAACGCGCACCGGCCGCACCACCACCTGGTCTGCGCACAGTGCGGCGCGATCCGCGACGTCCACCCGACCGGCAATCCGCTGGCCGACCTCCCGGACACGGAGCGCTTCGGCTTCACGGTCTCCGACGTCGAGGTGACGTACCGCGGCACCTGCCCGAACTGCGCGGCCGCGTAACCCGGTTCGCGCGAGAGCCCCCGGCACCGATGGGTGCCGGGGGCTCTCGCGTTACGACAAAGACCCGAGGCGAGAACACCTGAAAACACCGAGGGCCGGAACCCTTTCGGATTCCGGCCCTCGGCCTTCAGTAGCGGGGACAGGATTTGAACCTGCGACCTCTGGGTTATGAGCCCAGCGAGCTACCGAGCTGCTCCACCCCGCGTCGATGAATGGAACACTACGTCACGCCCGTGACAAGAAGCAAATCGCTTATGAGCGCACCCAAGCTCAGCGCAGCGTCACGCCGACAGCTCCTGTCGCAGCGCGTCCCGCAGCCGGGCGGCCCGCTCGGCCACCTCCCGCGGCCCCAGCGACACCGCCCGGTCCGCCCACCGCTGCCCCTCGTCCAGCTCCCCCCGCCGCGCACACACCAGCGCGAGCCGCAGCGCCGCCCGCCCGTGTCCCGCATCGGCGGCCCGGCGCCACCACACGACGGCCTCGGGTTCGCTGCCCTCCCGGGCCAGCAGCAGCCCCAGATTGAACGCGCCGTTGCGCGAGCCTGCCTCGGCCGCCTCCCGGTACCATCGCGCCGCCTCCACCACGTCACCCCGCGCCGCGGCCAGCATCCCGACGCGCACCTGGGCCCGGCGGTGCCCCTGCGAGGCCGCCCGCTCGTACCACTCCTCGCACTCGGTCTTCTCCTGCGCGGGCTCGCCCAGCTCGTGCGCGGGTGCGGGCGGCCGACGTGCGTCGAGCAGTGTGGCCAGCCGGTACGCGGCCTCCGGGCTGCCGCCCCCCGCCGCGCACCGCAGGAACCGCTCCGCCTCCGGCTCGTCGCCGGCCCGCAGTCGCGCCATGCCGACCTGCAACGCCGCCTCGGTGTGCCCGGCGGCGGCGGCCCGCTCGTACCAGCGCAGCGCGGCGGCGTCCTCGCCCCGTCCGGCGTGCAGGATCCCGAGGTTGAAGGCGGCGTCCACGCTGCCCGCCTCTGCCGCCTTGGAGAACCAGGGCTCGGCACCGGCCGCGTCCCCGGCGCGCAGCAGCAGGATGGCCAGCGCGTTGGACGCCTCCCGGTGCCCTGCGTAGGCCGCCCGCCGGTACCACTGCTCTGCCTGGGCCGTGCGCCCCTGCTCGGCGCAGAGCAGCCCGAGGTTGTAGGCACCGTTGTCGTCCCCGGCGTCCAGCGCGGCCCGGTACCACCGCTCGGCGGTCTGCGGCTCGCCTTGTTCGGCGTGCAGCGCGCCCAGCGCGTTGGCCGCGTTGCCGTCGCCGTCCTGCGCGGCCCGCAGCCACCACACGGCGGCGCTCTCGTCGTCCCCGGCGTCGCGCAGCAGGAAGCCCAGCGCACAGGCGGCGCGCGCCTCGCCGTCCTTGGCGGACGTCAGATACCAGCGCCCGGCCTCCTTGAGCTCGCCCCGCCGCTCCAGGATCGATCCGAGGTGCAGCGCGGCCCGCCGGTGTCCGCGCGCGGCGGCCTGCCGGTACCACTGCTCGGCCTCCTCGCTCCCCTCGCCCCGCTCGGTCACGGAGCGCGGCACACCGGGACCGACGTCACCGTCGAGGTCCCGGCCGGCGCGCCGGTCCAGGGTCCGGGCCAGCCGGTACGCGGCCTCCCGGTGCCCCCGCTCGGCCGCGGCCCGCATCCATCGCTCGGCGCCCTCGGCGTCGGCGCGGTGCTCCAGCAGGTCGGCGAGCGCGTAGGCGCCCAGGACGTGTCCCTGTTCGGCGGACTGGCGGAGCCAGTACTCGGCGGCGGGCTCGTCCCCGCGTTCGCGGAAGTGCCGCCCCAGTGCGTGTGCGGCAGCGCAGGAACCGGCGACGGCGGCGATCCGCCACCACCCGGCGGCCTCGTCGGCGTAACCGCGCTGGTGCAGCAGCACGCCGAGGTTGTTGGCGGCGGCGCGGTCACCGGCGGCGGTGGCGGCACGCAGGTGGGACTCGGCCCCGTCGAGATCACCGCGGCGCAGCAGCATGGCCCCGAGCACGCTCATCGCCTCGACGTCACCGGTCTCGGCGGCGAGCCGCCGGCGTACCTCCTCGGCGGCTTCGTCCGCGGCTTCCTGAGCCTCGTCCCCGGCATCCTCCCGGCCGGACGGCTGCACAAAACGCCCCGTCTCGAACAGATTTGCCATGTCCCCCATAACGTCCATCGTCGCACCACCCGCACCCCGGGTACACCTGGTATACCGCAGTCATCGAGGTCACTACAGCGTTTTGTCGACATGCCCACAGGGAGACAAGTCAAACACGGATCGCCCCAACTCCCCCCATCGACGCGGCCGTCGGCGTCATCGGCACATGCGTTCGCACATCACGAAGGCCCGGATCCCTTTCGGAATCCGGGCCTTCGTCGTCGTTCGCACACAGCTCACGACGTCAGTAGCGGGGACAGGATTTGAACCTGCGACCTCTGGGTTATGAGCCCAGCGAGCTACCGAGCTGCTCCACCCCGCGCCGTTGTGTTCACAACCGTATCACGGCGCGGGATGGGCGTTTTACCAGCTCAGCCGCTGCCCTGGCCGTCGGCGGTGCCGGTCGGCGTGGGGCTCGGACTCGAACTCGCCTTGCCGTCCTGACTCTTGTCGGCCTGGCTCTTGTCGTCCGCGTTCTTGTCGGCGCCGCTCTGGCCCGCCTTGGCCTGGGCGTCCTCGGCCTTCTTGAGGGCGTCCTCCAGGTCCTTCTGCGCCTTGCCGTACGCCGTCCAGTCGTTCTGCTTGAGCGCTTCCTGGCCGGCCTCGAAGGCCTTCTGGGCGTCGTTCAACGCCTCCTGGACCGTCGGGTTGGCGGACGTCGGCGGTGGTGTGGTCGTGTCGTCGCCCTGGTCCGGCGGCTCGGTGGCCGATCCCTTCGCCCCGAAGACCTTGTTCAGGGCCTCGTCGAGCGTGTCCTCGAAGGCGGTGTTGCCGCCGTAGGACACCAACACCTTGCGCAGCAGCGGGTACTTGAGGTCACCACCGCGCACATAGACCGGTTCCACGTAGAGCAGCCCGTCGTCGAGCGGCACCGTCAGCAGGTTGCCGTACTCCACCTCCGAGTCGCCGCCTCTCAGCAGCCTGATGGACTCGGCGATGTCCTGTTCGGAGTTGAACTGGCTCTGGACCTGCTTGGGTCCGTTCACGGTCGTGCTCGTCTGCAGCTTCAGGACTCTGATCTTGCCGTAGTCCTTGGTGCCCGCTTCCGCGTCGACCGCCATGAACGCGCTGAGGTTGTCGCGTCCGATCGGCGTGAAGGTCGTCGTCAGCGAGAACGCCTGCTGCTTCTGGTCGGGCATCTTCATGCTCAGGTAGTACGGCGGCACCGCGTCGCCCGACTTGTTGGTCGGGTCGTCCGGCACCTGCCACACCTCGCTGCCGCTGAGGAACGTCGTGGCGTCCTTCACGTGGTAGCGGGTGAGCAGCTCGCGCTGGACCTTGAACAGGTCCTGCGGGTAGCGCAGGTGGGACATCAGCGCGTCGGAGATCTCGCTCTTGGCCTTGACCGTGCCCGGGAACGCCTTCATCCAGGTCTTGAGGACCGGGTCCTGGGTGTCCCACTGGTACAGCTTGACGTCGCCCGTGTAGGCGTCGACGGTCGCCTTCACCGAGTTGCGGATGTAGTTGACCTGGTTCTGCTGGGCCACCACCGCGCGCGAGTCGTTGCGCGCGGTCAGCGAGTCGGCGGTCGTGTCGCCGAGCGTCGTCCGGGAGGCGTACGGATAGCCGTTGGTCGTGGTGTAGGCGTCCACGATCCACTGGATGCGGCCGTCCACCACCGCCGGATAGGCGTCGCCGTCGATGGTCAGCCACGGGGCGACCGCCTCGACGCGCTCCTTCGGCGTGCGGTTGTACAGGATCTTCGACCCGTCGCCGATGGCGCCGGAGTAGAGGATCTGCGGCTCGCTGAACGCCACCGCGTATGCGGCCCGGTTGACCGGGTTGGACAGGTCCACCCCACCGTCGCCCTTGTAGCTGGTGGTCTTCTCACCGCTGTCGTCGGAGTAGTCGATCTCCTTCTGGGGACCGCCGACGATGGAGTACGTGGTGGTCTTCTCGCCGTAGTAGACGCGCTGTTCGTACGTCCCGAGGTCGCCCTTGGAGGGCAGGTCGGACTCGGTGAAGACCGGACGTCCCTCGGAGTCGACCTGGGTGCCCTTGGCGGCGACCACTCCGAAGCCGTGGGTGTAGCGGAAGTGGTTGTTGATCCAGTTCTTCTTCGGGATGCCGGCCAGGTTCAGCTCGCGCAGACCGATGACCGTGTCCTGGTCCTTGCCGTCCTTGGAGTAGCGGTCGACGTCCAGGTTGTTCGGGAACGCGTAGTAGTTCCGCATCTGCTGGAGCTGCTGGAACGTCGGCGAGATGATGTTCGGGTCCATGATCCGGATCGACGCCGTCGCGTCGACGTCGTCGCGGAGCTCGGTCTTGTCCTCGGTCTTGCTCTCGCCCGCGTACTCGGTGACCTGGGTGCCCTCGATGCCGTAGGCCTTGCGCGTCGCCTCGAGGTTCTTCTCGACGTACGGCGCCTCCTTGGCCTGCTCGTTGGGCTGCACCTCGAACTTCTGGACCAGCGCGGGGTACAGGCCGCCGATGAGGATCGCCGACAGGACCATCAGGCCGAAGCCGATCACGGGCAGCTGCCAGGTGCGCCGCCACAGGGTGGCGAAGAACAGCAGCGCGCAGATGACGGCGATGCAGAACAGGATGGTCTTGGCCGGCAGGTAGGCGTTGGCGTCGACGTACCTCAGGCCCGTCCAGTTGTCGGTCGCCTTGAAGTCACTGGACTTCACCGCCAGTCCGTACCGGTCGAGCCAGTAGGCGACCGCCTTGAGGGCGACGAAGACGCCGATGAGCACCGACAGGTGGCCGGTGGCCGCGGCCGTCGCGCGCGCTCCGGGGCTGGTGACGCGCAGCCCGCCGTAGAGGTAGTGGGTGAGCGCCGCCGCGATCAGCGAGATGATCACGGTCGCGAAGCCGAAGCCGAGCAGGAAGCGGTACCAGGGCAGGTCGAAGGCGTAGAAGGAGACGTCCAGCTTGAACTGGGGGTCCTTCTGGCCGAAGGGCACGCCGTTGACCCACATCAGCCAGGTCCGCCACTGGCCGGAGGCCGAGGCGCCGGCGATCAGGCCGACCAGGGCGGTGATGCCGAGGAGCAGCCACTTCTTGTACGGGGCGATGCCCATCCGGTAGCGGTCGAGGTTCTGCTGCTCCATCGACATGGCGCTCAGCGGCGGGCGGAGGCGGTGGGCCAGCCAGATGTTGAGGCCGACCGCGAGCGCCATCAGCAGGCCGAAGACGAAGAAGAGACCGATCTTGGTCCACAGCGTCGTCGTGAAGACCGACGAGTAGTGGACCGACCGGTACCACAGCCAGTCCGTCCAGAAGCCCGCGAACATGGTGAACGCCATGCCGAGCACGGCGAGGACACCGAGCGTCATCAACAGGGTGCGGACACGCCGGGACGGGCGGCCCACTCTGATCCGTGGCCCCGTCGGGCCTCCGCCTCGGTCCGGCATCTGGAAAGCCAAGGTGCGCACCTCGAAGTCGCTGTTGTTCCGTCAGGCCCTCGGGTTCGTGGGCCCCCCGTGCGCCCCCGTCATCGTGGGCCCACACCTATGCAACTTACTCATCGTTTACTCGGTTCCCGATTCGGCCCAGTAACGAGGCAGGATTGTGACCATGTCCAACACCCCCATGGCAGCGAGCCCCCTCACCCGGGCCGTGCTCGAGATCGACGAGTACGTCTCCGGCCTCGGCTGGGACCAGCCCGCACGCCTCTTCGCCCTTGTCGACACCGCACGCCTGCGGGCCGACCAGCCCACGCTCGCGGACCGGCTCGGTCTGCAGGAGGAGACGGAGAGCTCCGGCCTCACCCCGATCGAGCAGGACGAGATTCCCTCGGACCGGCCGCTCGACGAGTTCCTCGGCACCATCGCCTGGCCCGACGCCGTGGTCGGCTGCGCGCTGGCCGTGGAACGCCTGATGCTGCCGCCGTCCGCCGAGGCCCAGGTGCCGGCGGACCTGGACGGCGAGAAGCTGACGCGATGGGTGGCGGAGCACCCGGACCGTCAGGAGGTCCGCATGACGGTCGCGGTGCTGCGTGACGGCGCCCGCGAGTCCGCTCTGCGGCTGCGCGAGAAGGACTCCGCGACCGAGGTCCTCACGGGTTCCGACCTGGTGCCCGGTCTGGCCCAGGCGCTGACCGCGACCTTCGAGGAGTAGTCGACCGTCGAGGAGCAGTCGACCTTCGAGGAGCAGTCCCGGAGGGTTCGGCGGGTCCTCCGGGGCGGCCCGTCGGTCAGGGCGTCCCGGAGGGACGGCGGCAGCCGTCTATCCGGCCGTGCACTTCGGAAGGTCGGAGGTCTTCCCGGTCCGGATGTCGTCGAGGGCGCCGATGGCGTCGTCGATGGTGTCCACCTTCACCAGCGTGAGCCCGTCCGGGGTGTCCTCGGCGGCGGACGCGCAGTTGTCGGCGGGCGTCAGGAAGTACCGGGCGCCCTTCTCCCGTGCGCCGATGGTCTTCATCCCGATGCCGCCGATCGGGCCGACCTTGCCGGCGTCGTCGATCGTCCCGGTGCCGGCGACGAACGCGCCGCCGGTGAGGCTGCCCGGCGTGAGCTTGTCGTAGATGCCGAGCGCGAACATCAGACCGGCGCTGGGGCCGCCGACGTCGGCGAGCTTGATGTCGATGGCGAACGGGAACGTGTGGTCCGTGCCGGCGCTGATCCCGACGATGGCGCGCTTCTCGCCGGCGTCGTCGGAGGTCGCGGTGGTGATCGTGACCTTCTCGGTCTTCGTCGGCGTCCGGCCCTCCTTCTCCGCGGCGGCCTGCTCCTTGGCGGGCACGATGGTGAAGACGACGTCCTGGCCGGGCTTGTGCTTGGTCACCAGGTCGGCGACGTCGCCGGGCTCCTTGACCGTGGTGCCGTCCACGGCCCGGATCACGTCACCGGCGTGCAGCCGGCCCTGGGCCGGGGAGTCCTTGACCACCGTCGAGACGACCACCCAGGACGTCACCGGGATGTCCAGCGCCTCCAGGGCGGCGACCTTCGCGCTCTCCTGGGACTGGCTGAACTCCTCGGCGTTCTCCTGGGTGGCCTCCTCCTCGGTCTTGCCGTCCGGGTAGAGCGTGTCGTGCGGCACCACGCGGTTGTCGTGCGCGACCCACCCGTAGACGGCCTCCACGAGGTTCATCCGGTAGTCGGCGCTGGTGACCCGGACGGTGGTCATGTTCAGATGACCGCTCGTCTCGTACGTCTTGTGCCCGGAGATCTGCAGCACCGGCTCGCCGTCGTGGTCCCCGAGGGTGTTCACCGTCGGCCCCGGTGACATCTCCGCGTAGGGCACGGGGATGAACACACCCGCGCACAGGAGCGCGATCAGCATCAGGGTGGAGGCGAGCATCGTCGCGGTGCGGCGTGGCATGGGACGACATTACGGGACGCGGCTGTCGGAGCACCGTCAGGGCACTGCCCTTCGGTGTCAGGCTCCGGTGCGGGACTTCTCCATCGCCTCGCGGAACCGGGCGTACCCGTCGAGCTCCGGACCGTCGCTCCGGATCTTGCGGGTCCGGTTGGCCCAGCTTCCCCACAGACCCGCGGCCACCGCAGCCACCAGCGGAATCAGCAACCAGGCGAGCGCCGCCATGCCGACCTCCCAACCCCATGAGCCCCGCGACTGACTGATCAGCAGATTAACCATCCGCAGTGACAACGCTCACGCCGGGGGGCCGGTTACGCAACCGGGAATCACGAGGGTGCCGCGACGGCCGTCAGCCGCCGCCCGTCAGCAGGCGCCGACCCACTCCTCGGTTCCGTCGGAGAAGGTCTGGTGCTTCCAGATGGGCACCTCGTGCTTGAGGTCGTCGATGAGCTTCCGGCAGGCGTCGAAGGCCTCGCCCCGGTGCGGGCAGGAGACGGCGACGACCACGGCGAGGTCCCCGACCTCCAGGTCCCCCACACGGTGGACCGCGGCGAGCGCCCGTACGGGGTACTCCGCGACGACCTTCTCGGCGATCCGCCGCATCTCGGCCTCGGCACTGGGGTGGCACGAGTAGCCGAGCCGGTCGACGTCGGTGCCCCCGTCGTGGTTCCGCACGGTCCCGACGAACAGCGCGGTCCCCCCGGCCGCGTCGTCCCCGACGGCCCGGAAGACCTCGTCCACGGAGAGGGGCGTCTCCCGGATGCCGATCAGCTTGACGGGGTCCGGCGCCGACTGCTCACCGGGGTGGTCGTTCGTGGATGCCATACGTCCATCGTGCCCCACGGCGCGCGGCGCGCGGAATAGCGTCATCGCCCGGCACGCGCGCGTACCCCCTTGGAGCCTTCTACAGGACGTCTCCCCGCAGGACGCGCGCCCGGCTCAGATCCGCCGTCGGGCCTTCCGTGCCCGCCGGACCACCGCCGCCGCGCCGAGCAGGGCGACCGTCGCGCCCGCGGCCCCGGCCGCCGTGGCGTCCTTGCGCCCGAGGCGCCGCCCGGCGACCGTGTGCCGGCCCGCGACCTCCTCCAGCAGCTCGGCGAGGACCTCCTCGTTGGTGTACTTCGGCCGCCACCCGGCGTCGTGCAGCCGGCTGCCGCTGACCACCCAGGGGTACATCGTGTACGCCAGGTCCCCGGCCGGGGAGGGCGTCAGCCCGATCCGGTGCAGGCGGGCCGCGGCGCCCAGGGCGACGGCCGACGGCAGCTCCATCCGGCGGATCCCGCTGAGCTCCTCGACCTCCTCCTGCTCCAGCCAGCCGTCGCACCCGACGGCCAGCTCCCCGTCGGCCTTCTCCAGGACGGCGTACTCGAGGGCGCTGCACAGGTCGTCGACGTGGCAGAACTGCCAGGCGGGCCGCGAACCCGCCACCACGAGCAGCCGGGGCGACTCGAAGTACCTGGTCAGCGCGGTGTCCATGCCGCCGACCAGGATCGCGGGGCGGACGACGGTCACATTCAGGCCGGGGTGCGCGCGGGGTGCGCGGCGGGCCAGCCGTTCGATCTCCAGCAGGTCGCCCACGCCCGTCGCCTCGGCCGTGGCCCGCAGCTCGGCGTCCTCGGACAGCGGCAGCTCGTTGTCCGGCAGCGCACCGTAGACCATCGCGGAGGTGCACAGCACGACGCGGTGCACTCCGGCCGCCGCGGCGGCGGTCAGGACGGTCTGCGTCCCCCGGACGTTGTAAGCCGTCCGGGCGGCCGCGTCGGTCTCCAGGTCGAGGTCCAGCGCCAGGTGCACGACGACGTCCGCACCGCGCAGCTTCTCGGCGATGGCCGGGTCCCGCACGTCCAGGATCTGCCAGTGTGCCTCCGCGCACTCGCCGCGCCGCTCGTCGATGGCCACGACCTGTCTGACCTCGTCGGACGCGGCCAGCCGTGCCGTGAGCAGGGCGCCGACGCCGGAGGCGGCACCGGTGACCGCGACGACGGGTCCGCGCGCGCCGGCGGCGGCGGAACTGGTTGACTGGTTTCGCGCTGCGCGAACCTGCGGATCTGGGGAACTCACCGGGCGTCTCCAGCGGTTGTCTTCAGTACGGTCGCGAGTGACGCGTACGTACCAGGTGGCATCCATCCTGCCGCAGGCCGTCAGTCGGCGAAGCACCGAGGCCCGAACCGCCGCGGGTGTCTACGCTGGGTGGTGATGTCGGGCAGCCGTGCCGCCGGAAAGAACCGGTGGCCCTACCAGCCGAGGAACCCCGTGAGTGACACCCCATTCGGATTCGGCCTTCCGCCGGAGGAGCCGGACGACGGCGACGAAGGCAAGAAGAAGGACCAGCAGAGCGGCGGTGGTCAGGGACCGGCCAACCCGTTCGGTTTCGGAATGTCCGGAGCCGGTGGCCTTGGCGGCCCCGGTGCGGACAACCCGTTCGCTGCCATGTTCGGTTCCATGAACCCCACCGACCTGGGCGCCGCGTTCCAGCAGCTGGGCCAGATGCTCTCCTACGAGGGCGGCCCGGTGAACTGGGACATGGCCAAGCAGATCGCCCGCCAGACGGTCGCCCAGGGCACCCCGGACGGCACGAAGGACGCGAGTGTCGGCCCCACCGAGCGCAGCGCCGTCCAGGAGGCCGTCCGTCTGGCCGACCTGTGGCTGGACGACGCGACCGCCCTGCCCTCCGGTGCGGGCTCCGCGGTGGCCTGGAGCCGCGCGGAGTGGGTCGAGGCGACCCTGCCCGCCTGGCGCGAGCTCGTCGACCCGGTCGCCGAGCGCGTCGGCACCGCCATGGGCGACGTGCTGCCCGAGGAGATGCAGGCCATGGCCGGCCCGCTGATCGGCATGATGCGCTCCATGGGCGGCGCCATGTTCGGCACCCAGATCGGTCAGGCGGTCGGCGTGCTCGCCGGTGAGGTCGTCGGTTCGACCGACGTCGGCCTACCGCTCGGCCCGGCCGGCAAGGCCGCGCTGCTGCCGGCGAACATCGAGGCGTTCGGCAAGGACCTGGGCGTCCCGCTGGAGGAGGTGCGGCTGTATCTCGCCCTGCGCGAGGCCGCCCACCAGCGCCTCTTCGCGCACGTGCCGTGGCTGCGCTCGCATCTGTTCGGCGCGGTCGACGGCTACGCCCGCGGGATCAAGGTCGACACGGCCAAGCTCGAGGACGTGGTCGGCCAGTTCGACCCGCAGAACCCCGAGCAGCTCCAGGAGGCACTCCAGCAGGGCATGTTCCAGCCGGAGGACACGCCGGAGCAGAAGGCGGCCCTCGCCCGTCTGGAGACGGCCCTGGCGCTGGTCGAGGGCTGGGTGGACGCGGTGGTGCACGCCGCCGCCAAGCCGCGGCTGTCCTCCGCGGACGCGCTGCGCGAGACGCTGCGCCGCCGTCGCGCCTCGGGCGGCCCGGCGGAGCAGACGTTCGCCACGCTGATCGGCCTGGAGCTGCGCCCGCGCCGCCTGCGGGACGCCTCGCGTCTATGGGCGTCCGTGACGGACGCGCGCGGTGTGGACGGCCGGGACGCCCTGTGGGCCCACCCTGACATGCTGCCGACCGCCACCGACCTGGACGACCCGGACGGCTTCGTGCACCGCGAGCACCTGGACTTCTCCGAGCTGGACAAGATGCTCGGCGAGGCCGCGGGCAAGGCGGACCTCACGAAGAAGGACGAGAAGGAGCAGGACGAGGCCGACGGCAAGGGCGACGGCGCCGAGTGAGCCTGTACGACGACGCGGTCCTGGTCCTCAAGGGCCACGAGGGCCAGGACGAGCTGCGTCAGGTCTATCTGGACCATCTGGCGGCGCACCCGGACGGCATGTGGAAGGCCTGCGCGGACGGGCACGTCACCGCGAGCGCCCTGGTGATCGACCCGTCGCGCGGACGCGTGCTGCTGACCCTCCACAGGAAGCTGCGCATGTGGCTCCAGATGGGCGGCCACTGCGAGCCGGTCGACGAGACGCTGGCGCGGGCGGCGCTGCGCGAGGCGACCGAGGAGTCGGGCATCGCCGGAGTGACCCTGCTGCCCGGCGGCCCGGTCCGGCTGGACCGCCACCACACGCCCTGCGCCTGGCACCTGGACGTCCAGTACGCGGCGGTGGCTCCCGAGGGGGCCGTGGAGGCGATCAGCGACGAGTCCCTCGACCTGCGCTGGTTCCCGTACGCGGAGGTCGCGGACGTGGCCGACGAGTCGGTCGTGCGTCTGCTGGAGGCCACCCGTACCCGGCTCTGAGCCTCGAGCCGACCCAGACGGATAAGAGGTCATCTCATTTGGCCGGGTCGGTAGTCTGTTGGTCGTGGTGGGGATCGTTGAGCGGCTGGTGCCGGATGAGTTGTGGGAGCTGTTTCA